>CAZRFF010000052.1:0-10704 GCA_964599265.1 uncultured Simplicispira sp.
ACCCGGTGCTCAACCCCGAGCGCGCCCAGGCCCGGCGCAACACCGTGCTGGCGCAAATGAAAAAGCGCGGCAAGCTGTCTGCGGCCGACTACGACAAACTCAGCCAGCGCCCCTTGCGCATCCGTTTCGAGCGCCAAAGCGACGTGCCCGGCCTGGCCCCGCACCTGGCCCAGCAACTGCGCCGCCAGCTCATCGACTGGTGCGACCGCCATGGCTACAGCCTGTACTTCGATGGCCTGGTCATCCGCACCAGCATCGACGGCGCGCTGCAGGAAATGGCCATTGCCGCCGTGCAGCGCCAGGGCCGGGTGCTGCAGGGCGTGGCCGATGCCGCCTGGACGCCAGGGCGTGCGTGGGGGCCCAAGAGCCCCCTGGTGCAGCAGCTGGTGCGCGAATCAGACCGCTACGCCAAAGCCGTGGCAGCAGGGGGCGACCCCGACGCCGTGCTGCGCACCTTGCTGCAAGATGCCGCATTCCTGCGCGATCTGCGCGCTGCCAAAACGCGCGTACAGGCCGGATTCATGGCCCTGGATCCCGCCACCGGCGCCGTGCGCGCCTGGGTGGGCAGCCGCGATTTTGTGCAAGACCCCTTTGACCATGTGCAGGCCGCGCGCCGCCAGCCGGGTTCCACGTTCAAGCCCTTTGTGTACGGCGCGGCGTTTGCCAAAGGCATGCTGCCCAGCGACGAACTGTTCGATACCGCCGTAGAAATCCCCCTGGGTGGCGGCCAGCAGGTCTGGCGCCCGCGTGACGGCAGCACGCTGCCCAGCGAACAGCCCATGGCGCTGCGCGATGCGCTGGCGTTTTCCAAAAACACCGTCACGGCGCAACTGGTGATGCAGGTGGGGCCGCAGCAGGTGGCCCAGCTGGCACGCGCCATGGGCGTGCGCGAATCACCCCTGGAGGCCGTGCCCGCCCTGGCCCTGGGCACCAGCCCGGTGTCGCTCAAGGAAATGGTGACGGCCTACGGCAGCATTGCCAACGGCGGGCGCTATATGGCGCCGCAGGTCATCACGCGCATCGAAGACCGGCACGGCAACGTCTTGCAAGAGTTCAAAAGCGCCGCCCCAGAGCGCGCCCTGGACCTGACCGCCGCGCAGCAGCTGCGCGACGCCATGCGCGGCGTGGTGGACCAGGGCACCGGCGTGGCCATCCGCAGCCGTTTCGGCATCCAGGCCGACGTGGCGGGCAAGACCGGCACCACGCAGGACAGCACCGACGGCTGGTTCATCCTCATGCACCCGCAGCTCGTGGCCGGGGCCTGGGTGGGGTTTAACGATGCGCGCATCACCCTGCGCAGCAGCTACTGGGGGCAGGGCGCGCACAGCGCATTGCCCATGGTGGGCGAGGTGTTCCGCCAGGCACTGCGCAGCCGGCGCATCAGCGCCGCAGAACGCTTTATCGACGAAGAAGAAAGCACCTGGCTGGGCCGCACGGCCACGGCGGCAGGAGCGCTGCGCCATTGGGTGTACGACCTGTTTGGCCGCCCTGTGGAAGGCATTGCCAGACCGGCCGAAGAAGCACTGGAACCACCCCCTGTGGCCTCCAGACCAAGCCCCCAGCCGCGCCCCGAAATTCTGGAGGCCCCGGAACTGCCGCCCATGCAGCCCTTGCCCCGCTTCAGCCCGCCCGCGCCGGGCCTGTCGCCCGATTGGGGCGGCGTGCCAGACCCAGCGCCGCCGCCCGTGGAGCGCGGCGTGGTGGTGCCCTCGGGACCCGAAGGGGCGCCGTATTGGGGTGGGTAATGGTAAATTTGGAAACAGGCTATTTCACCGTCAGTGCAAGGTCTGCAGTGTCTTCGCCTTGGGCGTTGCGCACATGCAGTACCACGGGGTAGGCGCCAGGGCTGTTCGTCACCCCGTGAATGACGCCGCTCTTGGCGTTCAGTGTGAGACCAGAAGGCAGTCCAATCGCTCCGTACTGGCGGGGGCGGTAGGCGGCGTTGATTTTCCAGCGCACGGGCTTTCCGGCCTGCACGGTGATGGCGGCCCTGGGCGCCAGCAGGGGCGCACCCGCCTTGCCGTGCTGCTGAAGAAAGGCGTTGAGGCGCCTGCGCGCATTCTCACGCAGGTCGAGCCAGAACAGGCTGATGTCGAATACGTGGTAATTGGTGCCGCCGAAGACGCCGCCGTCGTTATACAGATCGGGCGGCAGCAGCGGCGCGACCAGCGCATAGCGGCCATCGTCGAGTACGCGCACCAACTGCTCGCGCGGCTGCGTGAAATGCGTGGCATCCACGCCGAAGGGCACGGCGCCGCGGTGCGCGCTTGCTGCGGTGCGCGGATACTTCTTGCTCCAGCTCACCGGGTTGATGTTGACCAGGGGCTTGCCCGGCGTGGCCATCCAGCGCTGCTGCCGCGCGTTCCAGTGCGCCGCCAGTTCCCAATCGCCGAAGTCATTGCCCTTGCCTGGACCGAACACCCCCCACACGGCGGCGCAGCCGGTCTGCGCGGCCTGGATGCAGGGCGGGATGCGCCGCAGATCATCGTCGAACACCGAGCGCGGCAGTGGGATGCCCGGCAGGTAGGCCGCGACCATGCGCTTTTGCAGCGGCGTGCCCTGGATGGCCTCCGAGAGCAGGCGCTGGGCATGGTTGGCCCCCTGGCTGTGGCCCACGAGAAAAAACGGGCGCCCTTGGTTGTGGTGCGTGGCGTAGTGCTCGAAGGCACGGCGCACGTCGGCGTAGGCGCGGTTCATGGGCTCCTGCTGCTCGTCCTCGCTCTTCTCGTACACATGCAGCGCTGTCTGCCGGTAGCGCGGGGCGTAGATGCGCGCCACGCCGTTAAAAGGTGTGGCCTGGGCCATGAGCATCAAGTTGCCGATCTTCATTGCTTCGGGATCATCGATGGGCACGTTGAGCACATCTTTGCGCATACCGGTGGTCGGGTGGATGTAGAACACATCAGCGCTTGCCTGTGCCTGCAAATCGGAAAACCCCCCGCCCTTGGGCGTCAAGCTGGCGGCTGAGGGCAGGCCGGGCAGTGCGAGCCAGGCTTCGGAGTGGGCATAGTCGATGGGCTCGGGCGCGGGGCCGTCGCCCGCCGCATGGACTTGCGGCAAGCACAGGGCCAGTGCCAGGCCGATCACGGTGCGCAGGCGATAAACCTTTGTCATTAACATGGTCTTCTCCTTTGTGATGAGCGGGATGGCTGCTATTTTGGAAGGGGCCATCCGGGGGAGGCAAGCGATTTCACCCATGACGAAAGGGGACAAGCGATGAAGAAGCAAAGCACAGGCTTGGCGCGGCGGCGTGGGTTCATGGCCGTGGCCGCCACGGGGCTGGCCCTGCCGGCGCTGGCGCCAATAGGGGAAGTCCGGGCGGACGAGGCCCGGCCCACGGAAGGTCTGGAGCGCGGCCGCACGCGCGTGGCGGGTTTCGCCGACGCCGAGATGGACTACCAGCTCATGCGCCAACTGGGCGCCGCGCGCTATGGCGGCGCCTCGGTGGGCGAATGCCTGGCGCTGGCACGGCGCATCCATAACGGGGACCCGCAGAGCTGGGTGGCCGAGTTCTCGGCGGCGGGCGCGCGCCAGGAGCAGGACGCCGCCGAGCGCGCCCGGCGCGGGCACGTCGTGAGCGCGCGCGACCAGTACCTGGTGGCCAGCAACAGCTACCGCGCGGCGGAGTACTACTGCGGCGTGCTCGACCCCCGGCATGCGCCGCTGGGCCTCAAGAGCCGCGATTGCTTCCTCGCCGCCATGCGCGCACAGGGCGGGGTGTTCGAGTCCTTCTCGCTACCCTTTGGCGACACGCCCCTGCCGGCCTACTACATCCGCGCGCCCCAGTCGCGCGGGGGGCGCGGCAAGACGCTGATGGTCATCAGCGGCTACGACGGCACGCTGGAGGAGACCTGGCTGGCCTACGGCCGCGCGGCGCTGGAGCGCGGCTACCACCTGATGCTGTTCACCGGGCCGGGGCAGATGGACACGCTGCGCTTGCACCCAGGCATCGCCTTTATCCCGGAATACGAGCGCGTGGCCAAGGCGGCGCTGGACCACGTGCTCGCGCGCGCGACGACCGATCCGCGCCGCGTGGCGCTCATGGGCATCAGCTTCGGCGGCTACTTCGCCATGCGCATGGCGGCGCACGAGCCGCGCATCCGCGCCCTGATCGCCAATTCGCCCATCGTGGATCTGCACGCCTACATGGCGTCCTTCGTCGGCTTCGACCCGGCGCAGATGCCCGACGCAGAGGACATCCGCCTGGCCGACGTGGACGCCATCCCGCCCGCCGCCATCCCGCCGCAGACGCGCGAAATGATGCGCAACCTGATGGTGCGCCTGGGGCAGAGTAGCTTCAAGCAGGCCTACCAGCGCCTGCGCGAGTTCCGTGTGGACGACGCGGGCCTGAAGGCCATCCGCTGCCCCGTGCTGGGGCTGGTGGGCAGCGGCGAGGGCAAGGAGCCCCTGGCCCAGGCCGAGCACTTCCGCCGCAGCGTCTCCGGCCCCGCGACGCACCGCGTGTTCACCGACCTGGAGGGCGCCGACGGCCACTGCCAGACGGGCAACCTGGCGTATTCGGCCGCAGTTTCCATGGATTGGCTGGACGAAATCTTTGTGTGATGCCCGTGCAATGCCCATAGCGCCAGTAGCTGCAATGGCAGCGGCGTATCCTTGGCGGGCCATGGTCACATCCATCCCTGCCTCACACCTGCGCACTAAGCGTGCCTACGATGCCCCCGCCCCGGAAGACGGTGTGCGCATCCTGGTGGACCGCCTGTGGCCGCGCGGCATCAAAAAAGAAGCCCTGACCCTGGATGCCTGGGAAAAATCCCTGGCCCCCAGCACCGAGCTGCGCCAGTGGTACGGGCACGAGCCCGCCAAGTGGGAGGAATTCCAGCAGCGCTACGCGGCCGAACTGCGCAGCCAACCGGAGGCACAGGCGGCGTTGGCTGCTTTGCGTGCACGAGCCAAAGATGGGGTGGTGACGCTCATTTACGCATCGCACGAGGCCGCGTTGAACAATGCCGTGGCCTTGCGTGGGTTTTTGCTGCACCCCAGGCTGCTGGGGTGATGCAGCAGTACGCGATCAGCGTGGTGCCAGGCGGATGGCGCCATCCAGGCGAATTACCTCGCCGTTGAGCATGTCGTTTTCAAAGATGTGCTGCACCAGCTTGGCATAGTCCTCGGGCGTGCCCAGGCGGCTGGGAAAGGGCACACCAGCGGCCAGCGCGTCCTGCACTTCCTTGGGCATGCCAAACAGCATGGGCGTGCCAAAAATGCCGGGGGCAATGGTCATGTTGCGGATGCCGTTGCGCGCCAGGTCGCGGGCAATGGGCAGTGTCATGCCCACCACGCCGCCCTTGGATGCGCTGTAGGCCGCCTGGCCGATTTGGCCGTCGTAAGCCGCTACGCTGGCGGTGGACACCATGGCGCCGCGCTCGCCCGTGGCCTCGGGCGCGTTCTTGGCCATGGCCTCTGCCGCCAGGCGGATCATGTTGAACGTGCCGATGAGGTTGACCGTGATGGTCTTGGTGAACAAGCCCAGGGCGTGCGCGCCGTTTTTACCCACGGTTTTTTCAGCCGGGGCAATGCCGGCGCAGTTGACCAAGCCCATGAGCTTGCCCAGGGAAACCGCCTTGGCCACCACCGCCTGGCCGTCTTGTTCGCTGCTCACGTCGCACTTCACAAAGGCGCCGCCAATCTCCTTGGCCACGGCTTCGCCCTTGTCGGCCTGCATGTCGGCAATCACCACCGTGCCGCCCAGGGCAGCCAGCCTGCGCGCCGTGCCTTCGCCCAGGCCCGATGCGCCGCCGGTGACGATAAAAACCTTGCCCTTGATCTCCATGGAATGCTCCTTTTGAGTGACGTAACGTAAACGTCAATTATGAACCATGCCCTTGGAGGGTGACAGCATCACTTGAAGCCGACGCGGTCGAGCATTTGCTGCACCTTGACTGTGTTGGCGCCCACCGCGCTGATGGGAATGGTTTCGCTCTTGAAGGGTTTGCCGCCCGCCATGGCCTTGAGGGCGGGATTGTCGGTGTGCACGCCGTTGGCGACGGGCCACTCGTTGTTGCCATTGGCAAAGTAGTTTTGTGCCGATGCGCTCACCAGGTACTCCAGGAACTTGATGGCGTTGTCGGTGTTCTTGGCGTAGCGTGCCACGGCGCCGCCGGCAATGTTCATGTGCGTGCCCCAGCTCTGCTGGTTGGGGAAGACCACGCCCACTTTATTGACCACGGCCGTGTCTTCGGGCTTGTTGGAACGCATCATGCGGGCCAGGTAGTAGCTGTTGGTCACGGCAATGTCGCATTCGCCAGCGGCCACGGCCTTGATCTGGTCGGTATCGCCCCCCTTGGGCGGGCGGGCCAGGTTGGCCACCATGCCCTTGAGCCATTCTTCAGCTTTTTGCTCGCCCAGGTGCTCGGTCACGGCGCCAAACAGGCTCAGGTTGTAGGGGTGCGAGCCCGAACGGATGCACAGCTTGCCCTTGTTGCGCGGGTCACCCAGTTTTTCGTAGGTGTCCACGTCGTCTTTTTCCACCTTGGTCTTGTTGTAGACGATGACGCGCGCGCGGGTCGACAGGCCATACCAGCCAATACCGCCATCGGCCGCAGGCTGGCCGCGCAGGTTGGCGGGAACGGCGTCGTTCAATACCTTGGATTGCACGGGTTTGAACAGGCCATCCACTTCACCCTTGTACAGGCGGGCCGCATCCACCAGCAAAATCACATCCGCCGGGGATGCCGTGCCTTCGGCCTTGAGGCGGGCCAGGATACCGGCGTCATCAGCGTCCACGCGGTTGATTTTGATGCCCGTGGCTTTGGTGAAATCGTTGTACAGCGCCTCGTCGGTGGAATAGTGGCGCGCCGAGTACAGATTGACCACCTGCTCTTGCGCATGGGCAGCACCCACGGCCAGGGTCAGCGCGCAGGCCGAGAGCAGGGTGGAGACGGCATTTTTCAACATGGGATCGCTTTCATCTTCGAAGGGGTAACCGGGAGATCATAAGACAAACGCGAATAATTCGCAATTGATGCCGATTTGACCTGGAACAATCGAGGATGTTTTTGCCTGGGGGCGTGCAGGGCGGGCCTGTGGGAGCGAAAAAAAAGCCCGGTAGAACCGGGCTTTAAAAGGATCCAGGAAACGGGGTTTCTGAGGATCCAAGGAGACAACTGGAGAATCCTGCAGTGCAGAACTCACAGAGCGAATTATCAGGGTAATCCCTGGGTTTCGCCTAGAGTCCGCACTCCAAAGCGTTGTTTTCAGCGCTTGCGGGGGGCAGCGGTCTTGGCTGCGTCGGCGGCGCTGGCTGCCACGGCGTTGAAGTTGGCTTCAGCGGCGTCGGTGGCTTGCTTGACGGCTTTTTGCACGGACTCGAATGCGTTGTTGGCGGCAGAGACGGCGCTCTTCATCATGGCCACGGTGGTTTCGGTGCCAGCGGGGGCGTTCTTGGCAGCGGCTTCCACCAGGTTGGTGATGTTCTTTTGCACTTCGCTGGCCTTGGCTTCGGCGGCCTTGGTGAACTCGGTGCCGGTGCCGGTGGCGATGTCGTACAGGTGGCGGCTGTAGGAAGCGGTTTTCTCGGCCAGGGGCTGCAGCATGCCGGCTTGCAGGGCCATGAGCTGTTGCACGTCTTTCACGCTCAGGACGGCCTGGGTGTGGGTGGCGGCTTCGTTCAGGGCGGCGCGCGAGGCGGTCAGGTTCAACTCGACCAGTTTTTCCACGCCTTCGAAGGCTTTGGTGGTCAGGCCAAACAGGGTTTCGATGTTGGCTTTGTGGGCGGCCAGGACTTGTTCGGTGGTCAGGGACATGGTGCTATCTCCATTGCAGGGAGGCTGTTGCCTCGGTTGAGGGAATATCTGCCCTGGCGGTGCTCTGTCGAGTCATGTTGCAGTGCAGCATGGAATGTATTGTAGGGACGGTGGCAGAGATTGCAAGTGTTTTTTTGCTGCATTGCAGCAAAATAAGTAAAAACACGTATGTCGGCCTGGAGGGGTGCCTTTGTTCACCCATGTGACTGCGCTGCCTTGGCAGTGGGCGGGTAGGCCGCGCACAATGCGCACCCATGAATGCATCCCCCCGCCCAGAACCCCAGGCACGCAGCGCTTACAGTGCCTTTCGCCCCATCACCACGCGCTGGATGGACAACGACGTGTACGGCCATGTGAACAATGTGGTGTATTACAGTTGGTTCGACACGGCTGTGAACGCCTACCTGATCGAGCGCGGTGTGCTCGACATCCATGGCGGTGAAACGATAGGCCTGGTCATTGAGACGCAGTGCAATTATTTTGCCCCGCTGGCGTTTCCGCAGACCATCGAGGCGGGCATCCGTGTGGCGCATATCGGTTCGTCCAGCGTGCGCTACGAGGTGGGCCTGTTTGCCCAGGGCGAGCCGCTGTCGGCCGCGGCTGGCCGCTTTGTGCATGTGTACGTGGACCGCGCCACGCGCCGCCCCGTGGCCTTGCCCCAGGCGCTGCGCAGCGTGCTGGAGGATTTGCGCGCCGCCTGATCGCCCTGGTTTTGTCTGCGGCTTTGCCCGCCTCGCCTAAACTCCCTGGTTTCTAGGTCGCCACGGCGGTGGCACCGTTCACACAAAGTGGGAGACAAACCATGTTGCGTTTTCGTGCCGCACTGCTGCTCGTGCTGTGCGCCTTGCCGCAGTGGGCCTTGGCGGCCGAGATCAATGGCGCCGCACTGGGTTGGTGGTGGGGCATGCCTTTCGTGGGCATTCTGCTGTCCATTGCCGTCATGCCGCTGGTGGCGCCGATTTTCTGGCACCACCATTTTGGCAAGGTGGCGGCCGGGTGGGCGCTGCTGTTCATCGCGCCGTTTGCGCTGGCCCATGGGCCAGGCCTGGCGCTTGCCAGCCTGGTGCATGCGCTCCTGGCCGAATACATCCCCTTTGTGATCCTGCTCACGGCCTTGTTCACCGTGGCGGGGGGTATTTACATCCGGGGCAACCTGCACGGCAGCCCGGGGCTCAACACCGGGCTCTTGGCCCTGGGTGCGGTGCTGGCCAGTTTCATGGGCACCACGGGGGCGTCCATGCTGCTCATCCGCCCTTTGATCCGCGCCAACGACAACCGCCAGCACAAGGCGCATGTGGTGGTGTTCTTTATCTTCATCGTCTCCAACGCCGGGGGGTCGCTCACGCCTTTGGGTGACCCGCCCCTGTTCCTGGGGTTTTTGAAGGGGGTGGATTTCTTCTGGACGGTGTCGCACATCTTCCCTGAAACCCTGTTCCTCGTGGGCGTGCTGCTGGCGCTGTTTTTTGCCCTGGACACCTGGTTTTACCGGGGGCAGAAAGAGTTGCTGCCGCAAGACCCCACGCCCGATACGGCGCGCATCGGCTTTGATGGCAAGGCCAACTTTGCCCTGCTGGGCGCCGTGGTGGCGCTGGTGCTGATGAGCGGCCTGTGGAAGTCGCCGGTGGCGTTCAACGTGCTGGGCACCGAGGTGGGCCTGCCCGGCCTGGTGCGCGATGCGGGGCTGGTGGCCGTCACGCTGCTGTCGTTGTGGCTCACGCCGCGCGCGGTGCACGAGCGCAACCAGTTCGGCTGGGGGCCCATGCAAGAGGTGGCCAAGCTCTTTGCCGGTATTTTCCTGACCATCATCCCCGTCATCGCCATGCTCAAGGCAGGGGTGAATGGGCCGTTTGGCGCCATTGTGGGCGCCGTCACGCGGGCAGATGGCACGCCCGACCCGGCCATGTACTTCTGGGCGGCGGGTGCGCTGTCGTCCTTTCTGGACAACGCGCCCACCTACCTGGTGTTCTTCAATACGGCCGGGGGCGACGCCGCCGTGCTCATGACCCAGCTTGCGCCCACGCTGGCGGCCATTTCGGCCGGGGCCGTGTTCATGGGGGCCAACACCTACATCGGCAATGCGCCCAACCTCATGGTCAAGGCCATTGCCGAAGACCGGGGCGTGAAGATGCCCAGCTTCTTTGGCTACATGCTGTGGTCGGGCGGTATTTTGGTGCCGCTGTTCGTGCTCATGACCTTCATCTGGTTTCGCTGACCACCGGAGTCCGTTCCCATGACCCGCCCCCACATCCTCATTGCCCGGGACATATTCCCGGAGGTGGCAGAGCGCCTGGCGCAGCACTTTGAAGTACGGGCCCATACCCAGGGCAGCGCCTGGGCCGGGGGCGAATTGGCAGCGCTTTTGCAGGGCATGGACGGCGCGCTGACCACGGGGGGCGAGCGCATTGACGCGGCCTTGCTGGCCGCCTGCCCGCGCCTGAGAATCGTCGCCAACATGGCCGTGGGCTACAACAATTTTGACCTGCCCGCCATGGACGCCGCCGGTGTGCAGGGCACCAATACGCCCGACGTGCTTACCGAAACCACGGCCGATTTTGGCTTTGCCCTGCTCATGGCCACGGCGCGGCGCATGGCCGAGGGCGAGCGCTACCTGCGTGCGGGCCTTTGGAAGGAGTGGCGCTACGACCTGCTGGCCGGCGCCGAGGTGCATGGCACGCGCATTGGCATTCTTGGCATGGGGCGCATCGGCCAGGCCATTGCCCGGCGTGCGGCGCACGGGTTTGGCATGGAGGTGGTCTACCACAACCGTTCGCGCCTGGATACCGCGCAAGAGGCCGAATGCAAAGCGCGCTACGTGGGCAAAGAAGAACTGCTGCGCACGGCCGACCATGTCATGCTGGTGCTGCCCTACGGCGCTGCATCGCACCACACCATTGGCGCGGCGGAATTGGCGCTGATGCAGCCCACCGCCACGCTGGTGAACATT
>CAZRFF010000053.1:0-10560 GCA_964599265.1 uncultured Simplicispira sp.
CCCACCCGCCCCGGCCCTGCCCGCCGCCACCGTGCTGCTTTTGCGCGATGGCGCCCAGGGGCTGGAGGTGTTGATGACGCGCCGCTCCCTCAAGGCCAGCTTTGTTCCTGGTGCTTATGTCTTCCCGGGCGGCGGCATAGACGCACTGGACGCCGCATCGCACCCCGCCGCGGCGCGCCGTGCGACCCAAAGCGACGCGCAACTCACCGAGGCCATTGCCGCCATCCGCGAGAGCTTTGAAGAACTGGGCGTACTGCTGGCGCGCCATGCCGACGGGCGCTGGGCCGACGCCAGCGACATCGCGCACATCGACCGCCGTGCGCCCTTTGCCGCGCAGTGCCAGGCACGCGGCCTGCAGCTTGCGGCCGACAGCGTATTCACCCTGGCGCGCTGGATCACCGACCGCGACCTGCCCAAGCGCTTTGACGTGCCCTTTCTGGTGGCGCGCATGCCCGAAGGCCAAACCCCCGTGGCCGACGAGGCCGAGCAGTTCGAGCCCCAATGGGTGCGGCCGCAAGACGCACTGGAGCGCCACGCCGCCGGGGGATTCTTTATGATCTTTCCGACCATACGCACCCTGCAGCGCTTGGCAAGCCATGACAGCGTGGACGCCGTACTCGCCGCCTGCCGCAGCGAAGTCCCGCTGTGGACAAGCTGCCCCCGTGCCGGCCTGCTGGCGGGCAAGGAAGCGCGCTACATGGAAGACGAAATGCCCTACGGCGAACTGGCCCTGGTCTGCCCCGACGGGCACATCGCCCACGCCCTGGACTGGCAGAGCGACCGCGCCGTACCGCTCCTGAAAAACGTGCAGCGCCTCACCGCCCCCAACCCCGGCGTCATGACCGGCCCCGGCACCAACAGCTACCTGGTGGGCGACCCGGCCACGGGCTTTATCGCCATAGACCCCGGCCCGGCTGACGCCGAACACCTGGAGCGCCTGTGGCGCGCGGCGGGCGGCGACATCCGCATGATCGTCTGCACGCACTCGCACCCCGACCACTCGCCAGGCGCTGCGCCGCTCAAGCAGCTGTGTGTGCAGGCCGGACGCGCCGCGCCGCCCATTCTGGGGCTGCCATCGGCCCCCACGGCCCGCGCTGACAGCCAATTCACGCCCGACAGAGCGCTATTGAATGGGGAGCTCCTCACGCTCAGTGGCAAAGGGCTGGATGGCGAAATCACCCATACCCTGCAAGTGGTTCACACCCCCGGCCACGCGGCCAACCACCTCTGCCTGCTACTGCAAGAAGACGGCCTGTTGTTGTCCATATCTTGAACGGCAGCACCACCATCATCAACCCGCCCGACGGCAACATGGCCGACTACATCGACGCCCTTGACCGGCTCGATGCGCTCTGCGCCGAACACGGCGTGGAATTCATCCTGCCCGCCCACGGCCATGTGCTGGGCCAGGCACGCAGCGCCATCGCCCAGCTCAAAACCCACCGCCTGGCCCGCGAGGCCAAAGTCATCGCCGCCATGCAAAAACTGCCCGAAGGCACGGTGGAGCAATGGGTGGAACTGGCCTACGACGACGTACCGCCGCGCATGTGGCCGCTGGCCCAGCGCTCGCTGATCGCGCACGTCGAGCGCATCCGCGCACAAGGCCCTGGCAATGACTGACGCCACCGACCACAGCATCCGCCTGTCCAAACGCCTGATGGCTGAACAGGGCCTCTCGCGCGGCACGGCCGAGCAGTACATCGAAGGCGGCTGGGTCAGCGTCGATGGCCAGGTGGTGGAGCTGCCCGGCGCACGCGTGGCGCCGCACCAGCGCGTAGAACTGGCGCAGGGCGCCAGCCTGCTGGAGCAAACCCCCGTCACCCTGCTGCTGCACAAGCCCCCAGGCTACGAAGCCGGCCTGGGCCTGGTCGGCGCCGCCGCCGCACACAGCAGCCGCAGCCAGGGCGCGCCGCAGGCGCTTTCGCTGGTCAATGCGCAATCGCACCTACCCGAAGACGCCAGCGGCCAGCGCGTGCTGCTGCGCCACTTCAAACAGCTCGAATGCTTCACCCCCCTGCCCACCGAGGCCAGCGGCCTGGTGGTCTACACGCAAGACCGGCGCATCGCACGCAAGCTGGCCGAAGACATCGAGACGCTGGAGCAAGAATGCGTGGTGGAGGTGGCGGGCCAGATCGCCGAAGGCGGGTTGCAAAAGCTCTGCCACGGCCTGTCGTTCAATGGCCGCCCGCTGCCGCCCATCAAAGTGAGCTGGCAAAACGAAACGCGCCTGCGCTTTGCGCTCAAGGGCATACGCCCAGGCCAAATCCCCGCCATGTGCGAAGCCGTGGGCCTCTCGGTGGTGGCCCTCAAACGCATCCGCATCGGCCGCGTGCCCCTGGCCAAGGTGCCCGAAGGGCAGTGGCGGTATCTGCAGGGGTGGGAGCGGTTTTGAGTGCAGAAACAATAGCGGCTGGCGTTTTTGGAGTCATGGCTGCAGGCAATTTTTAGCGACGCCCTGCACTGGCTACAATGCAATGTAATACATGCAACGCAAAGGATTGCCATGTCACCCGCACTTGCCACCCCTGCCAGCCGCACCATCAACGTGCGGCTGCCTGTTGAGCTGTATGAACAGTTGGAAAGCCTGGCACAGGCCACTGCGCGCACCAAAAGCTTTGTCACGCTCGAAGCCTTGAGCAGTTACTTGGCGGCGCAAAGCTGGCAGGTGCAAGACATCCAGGCCGGCTTGGAAGAGGCCGAGCGGGGCGGTTTCGCCAGCGACGAGGAAGTCGCCGCCGTCATGGCCCGCTATGGCGCGTGAGCTGCGCTGGACGCGCCGCGCCCTGGCGCGCCTCGACGACATTGCCGCCTATATCGCCCAGGACAACCCCGTACGTGCCACCAGCTTTGTGCGCGAGCTGCGCGATAAGCTGAACCTGTTGCGCAAACACGAACTCGGACGCCCCGGGCGCGTCTATGGCACGCGCGAACTGGTGCTGCACAAGCATTACATCGCCGTTTATCGTGTGCAAGGCGACGTGGTGCAGGTGCTGACCGTGCTGCACACGGCGCAAAAGCGCTCTTGACAACCCGAAGCCTTCCAATCTTCAGGGCGTGCGTGAGCGGCTGGCAAGCACCGCACTTGCCGCTGCATGAAAAAAAGTGTGAAGCGCGCCGATAAGCCGGATTCTGTGCACTGCGGTTGCCCGCAGCGTGACCGCCATTACTCTGGGCCGGGGGTCGCCCACCCGGCTCGGTGCTACCTACCCGCCAGCTCTGCGGAACCACATCAACGCTGGCCTACTTGGTATTGCTGCGCGTAGAGATTGCCCGTTTCACCCCCAGTGGTCTGCCTTCGCAAGCACTCCCCCGGGACTCGTCTCTGTTGCTCTGATCCTCACCTCACGGTGGGCAGCCGTTAGCTGCTACGCTGTCCTGTGCAGTCCGGACGTTCCTCCAGTGCCTGGTTTCCCAGATTGCACCAGCGGCGGTCTGGCGTGCTTCACGGGCGGGATTATCCCAGAGCGCGCCAGGGTTCGTGCACTCGCTGATACTTATGGGCATGACAGCCATCCCAGCCCCCACCCATTTTGATGCCGCCGCCCGCGACTGGGACCAGCGCCCCATGTCGCAGCAGCTCGCCGCCGTGCCGCCCCGCCTGCTGGCGCAACTGCCCCTGTCGCCCACCGACCAGGTGCTGGATTTCGGTGCTGGCACAGGCCTCTTGGCCACGGCCATTGCCCCGCAGGTGGCGCAGGTCACGGCACTGGACATGTCTGTCGCCATGCTGCAGGTTTTGGCGGATAAGGGCATGCCCAACATCACCACGCACCAGGGCGACATCTTTGCGGGCCTGCCAGGGCGCTACCACGCCATCGTCAGCTGCATGGCCCTGCACCATGTGCCCGACATCGGGGCTTTGATGCAGGCCTTTGCCAACGCCCTGCACCCTGGCGGGCGCGTGGCCCTGGTCGATCTGTACGAAGAAGACGGCAGCTTCCACGGCGACAACGCGGCCAAGGGCGTGCACCACTTCGGCTTTGCGCCCCAGGCCTTGCAGGCCCTGGCCGAGCGCGCGGGCCTGCAAGGCGTGGCGTTCACCGAAATCCTGCGCGTGCAGCAACGCAATGGGCGGGAGTACCCGCTGTTCTTGATGACGGCGCACAAGCCCTGAGGGGGACATTGGGGGCGCCAAGGCATATCCATATGGCCAGCGCAGTAGAACAACTGGTTCAAAATGACAGCCACCATCCCGGTTTTTCTTTGATTGGACAGGAGACGCCATGAAAGTTGAGAACGTATTGCAAAGCATTGGCAACACGCCGCACATCCGCATCAACCGCCTGTTTGGCGCGGGGGCCCAGGTGTGGATCAAGTCTGAGCGCAGCAACCCCGGCGGATCGGTCAAAGACCGCATCGCCCTGGCCATGGTGGAAGACGCCGAAAAATCCGGCGCCCTGAAGCCCGGCGGCACCATCATCGAGCCCACCAGCGGCAACACCGGCATCGGCCTGGCCCTGGTCGCCGCCGTCAAGGGCTACAAACTCATCCTGGTCATGCCCGACAGCATGAGCATCGAGCGCCGCCGCCTCATGCTGGCCTATGGCGCCAGCTTCGACCTCACGCCGCGCGAAAAAGGCATGAAAGGCGCCATCGCCCGCGCCGAAGAACTGGTGGCGCAAACCCCTGGCGCCTGGATGCCGCAGCAATTTGACAACCCCGCCAACGCCGACGTGCACGCACGCACCACGGCGCAAGAAATTCTGGCCGACTTCCCCGACGGGCTGGACGCACTCATCACTGGCGTGGGCACCGGCGGGCACCTCACCGGCTGTGCCCGCGTGCTCAAAGCCAAATTCCCGCAGCTCAAGGTGTTTGCAGTAGAGCCCACGCTCTCGCCCGTCATCTCTGGCGGCGCGCCCGGCCCCCACCCCATCCAGGGGCTGGGTGCGGGCTTCATTCCCAAAAACCTGGACACCAGCCTGCTCGATGGCGTCATCACCGTCGATGCCGAACCCGCCCGCGAATATGCCCGCCGCGCTGCGCGCGAAGAAGGCTTGCTGGTGGGCATATCGTCGGGCGCCACGCTGGCGGCCATCGCCCAAAAGCTGCCCGAACTGCCTGCGGGCGCCCGCGTGCTGGGCTTCAACTACGACACCGGCGAGCGCTACCTGTCGGTCGAAGGCTTCCTGCCTGCATAAACCCCAAAAAAAAAGCCCCGGGCCACAAGGCCAGGGGCGTAATCCACCGGTTGGGGTGGAGGAGACAAGTGTTGCAGTGGTTGCTGCTTGTCGGCAAGTTTAATGCAATCTTGCTGCGTTGCAGCACCAATCGGGGCACATAGGTATTTCTACGCTACATTGCCGCCCCTATCAATCGCGCTAATAAATAGCAATAACTATTAATTTGGGTGAAGCATGGAATGCACAGTGAGTTGGACGGGCGCGGCGGGCACGCGCTCGGGCATGGGGTTCATCGCGGAAACGGGCAGCGGCCACGTCCTGGCCATGGATGGTGCGCCCGACGATGCCAACCCCGCCCACGGCGGGCAAAACCTGGCCCCCCGGCCCATGGAGGCCTTGCTCGCCGGTACGGGCGGCTGTACTGCCTACGATGTGGTGCTGATTTTGCGGCGCGGGCGGCATGACGTGCGCGGCTGCAGCGTCAAGCTCACCTCCGAGCGGGCCGCAGCCGACCCCAAGGTCTTCACCCGCATCCACCTGCATTTCACCGTCACGGGGCGGGGCATTCCTGGCGGGGCCGTGGAGCGCGCCATTGCCCTGAGCCATGAAAAATACTGCTCCGCCAGCATCATGCTGGGCAAAACAGCCACCATCAGCACCAGTTTTGACCTGATCGAGGCCTGATCTTCCGGCAAAACCCCTTTGGGGCAGGGGGCTAGCACTGGCAAATAGCCAGAATTGTTTCCTTTGTACCGAACATTTTTCAATTGTTCACATTGTCGGGCGGCTTGCTTGTGGGGGTGGCCGGCCAGACTTGGCCGTGCCCAAGGGTGGATGCGGGCTTCCTGGGGCGGGGCCTTTGGTGTGTTGCAAGTAGGCAACGGAAAACTTATTAAAAGCCGGTTTGGGGTGATTTTCTTTGCGAAACCGGCCGGTGTCTGGTGCAATAGCAATAACTTCCCCACCAGGAGGTTGGCCCGGGGAACCGGCGGGATTGCCAAGGTGCAAACCAACCCAGCCCCCCCGTACCGGCGCCCTATGTTTAACCTTGGAGTAACTCGCAATGAAAAAATCTCTGATTGCCCTGGCTGCACTGGCTGCTTCCGGCGTCGCCATGGCTCAATCGTCCGTGACCCTGTACGGTGTGGCTGACCTCTCCCTGGCCAAGGCCAGCGGTGTTTCCGCTCAAATGAGCGGCAACGGTGTTCTGAACAACGGCAACAGCCGCCTGGGCGTGCGTGGCGTGGAAGACCTGGGCGGTGGCCTGAAGGCTTCCTTCAACTTCGAACAAGGCATCAACCAAGAAAACGGCAAGACCGACGCCAACACCTGGCAGCGTAACACCTGGTTGGCTCTGCAAGGCAACTTCGGCCGCTTCCAGTTCGGCCGTACCCTGACCCCCAGCTTCTTCGGCGTTGCTGCCTGGGAACTGACCGGTACCGCGAACTACTCTGTTGTGGCTAACCAGTTCGGCTTCGCTGGCGGTCCTACCCGTAACGACAGCGTGTTCCAGTACACCTTTGCAGCCAACGGCTTCAGCGGCACCCTGGGCTACATCACCAAGCCTGACAACAGCGGCAACAGCAAGTACGACCTGAACGCCATCTACGCTCAAGGCCCTCTGGCCGTGGCTCTGTCCTACAACAAGGTTCAGACCGCAAAGGGCAACTATGCTGTCGGCGGCAAGTATGACTTCGGTTCCTTCGTGGTGGCCGGCTCGCTGCAAAACGCTGGCGGTCCTTCCAAGGGCTTCACCATCGGCGGTACCGTTCCCCTGGGCGCTTTCTCTGTGACCCTGGACATCGCCCGCGAAAACGGCAACGGCATGAAGAACACCGACTTCGTGCTGGAAGGCAAGTACGCCCTGTCCAAGCGCACCTTCGCTTACGCTGTGTACTACAAAGACGGCGACGCCAACGGCGCAGCTGCTGGTGGCTACGCTACCGGCGCCAAGAACACCTTCGGTGTTGGTCTCCGCCACAACTTCTAATGCCGCGCTGGCCTGAGCCAGCCAAGCATCTAGTTGCAAAAGCCAGCCTTCGGGCTGGCTTTTTTGCGTTTGACGGGACCAGAAGGCAAGAGGGCCTACGCATGCAATCCCTCAAATCTCAGGGTAAATTCATGGCTGCACTTACATGTTTTGCGACATTGCAGCGGTTTTTATGGGCCAGAGACCAAGGGTTTCCACAGAGAAATGTGCAGGGATTTTGTGCAGACTCGCTGATATAGTCCCCGGTACGTCATCGTGCGCAGCTTTAGGTACACCGCGACTGCGCGGCGGGTGCTCCATCCACGCCCCAGTGCGCCAACAGCGCGCGGGGTGTGTTGTCACAAACAACCTCGATTCCCAGCAGATGCTCGCTTTCATTCTGCGCCGCCTGGCTCAGGCCCTCATCGTCATGGTGACGGTGGCTTTCATCGCCTTCATGCTGTTCCAGTATGTGGGCGACCCGGTGGTCTTCTTGCTGGGGCAGGACGCCACGCCCGGGCAAATCCGCGACCTGCGTGCCAGCCTGGGGTTGGATCAACCTTTCTTTGTGCAGTTCTGGCATTTCCTGGTCAATGCGGCGCAGGGCGAGTTTGGCCTGTCGCTGCGCCAGGGCGCCAAAGTGTCGCGCCTGATTGCCGAGCGCTTTCCTGCCACGTTGGAACTGGCTTTGGTTGCTGCCATTTTGGCGCTTGTAGTGGGTGTGCCCATGGGGGTGTACGCAGCGCTCAAGCGAGGCACTTTCACCAGCCAGCTGTTCATGACGCTCTCGTTGCTGGGGGTATCGCTGCCCACCTTCTTGATCGGCATTTTGCTGATTCTGGTGTTCTCCGTCACCCTGGGCTGGTTCCCCAGCTTTGGCCGTGGCCCGGTGGTGCAGGTGGGGTGGTGGACCTCCGGCCTGCTCACGCCCAAGGGCTGGCACCACATCACGCTGCCGGCCATCACGCTGGCTATTTTTCAGCTCACGCTCATCATGCGCTTGGTGCGCGCCGAAATGCTGGAAGTGCTGCGCACCGATTACATCAAGTTCGCCCGTGCGCGGGGACTCACAGACCGCGCCATCCATTTCGGCCATGCGCTCAAGAACACGTTGGTGCCGGTCATGACCATCACCGGCCTGCAGTTGGGCGGCTTGATTGCCTTTGCCATCATCACCGAGACGGTGTTCCAGTGGCCGGGCATGGGCTTGTTGTTCATCCAGGCGGTCACGTTTGCAGATATTCCGGTCATGGCCGCTTACCTGTGCCTGATCGCCCTGATTTTTGTGGTCATCAACCTGGTGGTGGACATGCTGTATTTCGTGGTCGATCCGCGCCTGAGCGCGGGCAAGGCTGGGGGGCACTGAGATGCAGCCGCAGCGCCTTAAAGTGGGGGGCAGGGCATTTGCGCACATTGCGCAGTTCCACCCCGAGCTCACGGCCCTGCGCCGTGATTTGCACGCCCACCCCGAGCTGGGGTTTGAAGAGGTGTACACGGCGGCCCGCGTGAAAGAGGCGCTCCAGCTGTGCGGCGTGGACGAAATCCATGAAGGCCTGGGTCGCACCGGCGTGGTGGGGGTCATCCACGGTAAAACACGCGCCAGCGGCGCCATGGTGGGCCTGCGTGCCGATATGGACGGCCTGCCCATCACCGAGGACAACGAATTTTCCTGGAAGTCGTGCAAGAGCGGCCTCATGCACGGCTGCGGGCATGACGGGCACACGGCCATGCTGGTGGGCGCTGCGCGCTACCTGGCCGAAACACGCCAGTTCGACGGTACGGCCGTGCTGGTGTTCCAGCCCGGAGAAGAAGGCTACGGCGGCGCGCGCGTGATGATGGAGGACGGCCTTTTTGAGCGCTTTCCCGTGCAGGCCATCTACGCCATGCACAACTGGCCGCAGCTCAAACCCGGCATGGTGGGCATCAATTCCGGCCCCATGATGGCGGCGGCCGACCGCATCACCATCGAGATCAAAGGCCGTGGCGGCCACGGCGCGCACGCCTACCAGACGGTGGACGTGGTGCTGGTGGCGGCGCACATCATCACCGCAGCGCAAAGCATTGTGTCGCGCAATGTGCGGCCCATAGAGAGCGCGGTCTTGAGCCTGTGCGCCGTGCATGCGGGCGAGCTGGGGGCGTTCAGCGTGCTGCCTGGCTCGGCGCGCATTGTGGGCACGGTGCGCACCTTCGATCCGCTGGTGCAGGAGCTGGTGGAAAAGCGCCTGAAAGACATGTGCAGTGCCATTGCCCTGGGCTTTGGCGCCACGGCCACCGTGCACTACGAGCGCATTTACCCTGCCACCATCAATTCCGACGCCGAAGCGCGCTTCGCGGGCGATGTGGCCGAGGGCTTGGTGGGCGCCGAGCAGGTGGTGCGCGACCTGGAGCCCAGCATGGGCGCCGAAGATTTTTCCTTCATGCTGCAGACCAAGCCCGGCGCCTACCTGCGCATCGGCCAGGGCACGGGCGCCAGCGGCAGCGCGCTGCACAACAGCCGCTACGATTTCAACGACGACATCCTGCCCTTGGGTTCGGCCCTGCACGCCAGCCTGATCGAGCAATCCATGCCCTTGCCCGTGGCATAAAAATCGGTTTACCACCCCAGGAGACAATCCATGAAAATTCAAAAGAAAATCCTTGCTGGCGCCGTAATGGCGGCGCTTGGCGCTACTGCTTTGGTAGCGAATGCGCAAACCGTGCGCATTGCCAACCAGGGCGATGCGCTGTCCATGGACCCGCACTCGCTCAACGAATCGCTGCAGCTGAGCGTGACGGGCAATGTGTATGAGCCCCTGGTGGGCCGCAACAAGGATTTGAGCCTGGCCCCCGCCCTGGCCACGGCCTGGAAGCAGACCTCGCCCACCGTGTGGCGCTTTGAGCTGCGCAAGGGCGTGCAATTCCATGACGGCAGCCCCTTCACGGCCGACGACGTGCTGTTCAGCTTTGCACGCACGCAGGTCGATGGCTCGGACATGAAGAGCTACACCAACGACCTCAAGGAAGTGCGCAAGATCGACAGCCACACCGTGGAGATCGAAACCAAGGCGCCGTTCCCCATCCTGCCCGACGTGATTTCGCTGGTGTTCATCATGAACAAGAAGTGGTGCGAGGCCAACCAGGCCACCGCCCCGGTGGATCGCCGCAAGGGCATCGAAAACACGGCTTCGTTCAAGGCCAACGGCACGGGTCCCTACCGCCTGCGCGAGCGCCAGCCCAGCGTGCGCACCACCTTCACGCGCAATGGCAACTACTGGGGCAAGATCGAAGGCAATGCGGCCGACATCATCTTCACCCCCATCGGCAACGACGCCACGCGCGTCGCCGCCCTGCTTTCGGGCGAAGTGGACGTGATGGAACCCGTGCCCGTGCAGGACATCGAGCGCGTGAACAACAACAGCACGACACGTGCCGTGACCGGCCCCGAGCTGCGCACCATTTTCCTGGGCATGGACCAGAAGCGCGACGAGC
>CAZRFF010000054.1:0-10408 GCA_964599265.1 uncultured Simplicispira sp.
CTGCTGGCGCCACAAGTCGCCCGTGATCTACCGCGCCGCGGCACAGTGGTTCGTGCGCATGGACGAGGGCGAGGGCGTGTTCACCGACCCGGCGCAAAAGCCCGCGCAAACCCTGCGCCAGATCGCCCTGGAGGCCATCGAGCACACCCACTTCTACCCCGAGAACGGCAAGGCCCGCCTGCGCGACATGATTGCCGGGCGCCCGGACTGGTGCATCTCGCGCCAGCGCTCGTGGGGCGTGCCCCTGCCCTTCTTTTTGCACCAGGATTCGGGCGAATTGCACCCGCGCACCATGGAGATCATCGACCAGGCGGCCGCCATTGTCGAAAAAGGCGGCATCGAGGCCTGGAGCCGGGTGACCAGCGAAGAAATCCTGGGTGCGGAAGACGCCAAGCACTACACCAAGAGCACGGACATCCTCGAAGTGTGGTTCGACTCGGGCTCGACCTTCTGGCACGTGCTGCGCGGCACGCACGCCGGCATGCACCACGACGAAGGCCCCGAGGCCGATCTGTACCTGGAAGGCCACGACCAGCACCGCGGGTGGTTCCATTCTTCGCTGCTGCTGGCCAGCGCCATCTTTGGCCGCGCGCCCTACCGGGGCCTGCTCACGCACGGTTTTACCGTGGACGGGCAAGGCAAGAAGATGAGCAAGTCGCTGGGCAACACCGTTTCGCCGCAGGAGGTGAGCGGCAAGATGGGGGCCGAGATCATCCGCCTGTGGTGCGCCGCCACCGACTATTCGGGCGACCTGGCCATCGACGACAAAATTCTGGCCCGCGTGGTCGATGCCTACCGCCGCATCCGCAACACGCTGCGCTTTTTGCTGGCCAACACCAGCGATTTCGACCCCGCGCAAGACGCCGTGCCCTTCGATCAAATGCTGGAGATCGACCGCTACGCCCTGGCGCGCGCGGCGCAGCTGCAGCAGGACATCCTGGCGCACTACAAGGTGTACGAATTCCACCCCGTGGTGGCCAAGCTGCAGCTCTACTGCTCGGAAGACCTGGGCGGCTTTTACCTGGACGTGCTGAAAGACCGCCTCTACACCACGGCGGAAAAGAGCCTGGCGCGGCGCAGTGCGCAAACCGCCCTGCACCAGATCACGCACGCCATGCTGCGCTGGATGGCGCCTTTCCTGTCGTTCACGGCGGAAGAGGCGTGGAAGCTGTTTGGCGGCTCCGAATCCATCTTCATGGAAACCTACCAGACCCTGCCCCAGGGCGACGAAGGGCTGCTGGCCAAATGGGATCGCCTGCGCCAGATCCGCGATGCGGTGAACAAGGAGATCGAAAACGTGCGCGCTGCGGGCACCGTGGGCTCGTCGCTGCAGGCGGTGGTCACGCTCACGGCCGCGCCCGAAGACCATGCGCTCCTGGCCAGCCTGGGCGATGACCTGAAATTTGTGTTCATCACGTCCGCTATCACTTTAGAAGCTGGTAGCGCTTTGCAGATCAGCGTTGCAGCCAGTTCGGATGCCAAATGCGAGCGCTGCTGGCACTACCGCGCCGACGTGGGCCAGAACGCCGAGCACCCCACGCTGTGCGGCCGCTGCGTGAGCAACCTGTACGGCGCCGGTGAAAACCGGGCCTGCGCCTGACCATGGCGCGCATTGCCGGAGGGGGCCGCGCCAGCCTGTGGCCCTGGCTGGGCTGGGCGGTGCTCATTTTGATCCTGGACCAGTTCACCAAAACGCTGATCCTGGGCTACTACCAGCTGGGCGACGCCACCTATGTCACCAGCTTTTTCAACATCGTGCGCGCGCACAACACGGGGGCGGCCTTCTCTTTCCTGGCCACGGCCGGGGGCTGGCAGCGCTGGTTCTTTACGGGCATTGGCGTGGCGGCGGCGCTGTTCATCGTCTGGCAGCTGCGCCAGCACCCGGGGCAAAAGCTGTTTGCCTTTGCGCTCTCCAGCATTCTGGGCGGGGCCGTGGGCAATGTGGTGGACCGGCTGCTGCACGGCTACGTGGTGGACATGCTGGACTTCCACTGGAAGTTTTTGAGCGGCATTTTCCCCAGCGGGCATTTTCCGGCCTTCAACCTGGCCGACGCGGGCATCACCCTGGGCGCGGCCTGCCTCATCCTCGACGAGCTGCTGCGCGTGCGCGGCACACGCTGACGGGCCCGCAACACCCCTGCGCGTAGTAAGCGCATCGGACATGCGGCCAGCGAAGCGGGGTGGTTGCAAGTAAACTGTAGGGTTCTTTTCCACCCCCCAGGAGACCCCGCACCGCCCATGAAGCACCTGCTCAATTTACTGGCCGCCGTTGCCCTGCTCGTCTGGGGCACCTACCTCGTCCGCGCCGGCGTGCTGCGGGTGTTTGGCGCCAAACTGCGCGGCCTGCTGGCGCGCAGCATGGGCAACCGCTTCACGGCGGCGCTCTCGGGCATCGGGGTTACGGCGCTGGTGCAGTCAAGCACGGCCACGGCCCTCATGACCTCGTCCTTCGTGGGCCAGGGCCTCATCACGCTGCCAGCGGCGCTGGCCGTGATGCGCGGGGCCGACGTGGGCACGGCGCTGATGGCGGTGCTGTTTTCCACCGACCTGTCCTGGCTCTCGCCGCTGTTCATTTTTGTGGGCGTGGTGCTGTTTCTGGCGCGCCAGGAAACCACCACCGGCCGCGTGGGGCGCGTGCTCATCGGCCTGGGGCTGATTTTGCTGGCCCTGCGCCTGATCATGGAAACCAGCGAGCCCCTGCTGGCCACGCCCCTGGTGCGCCAACTGCTGGGCAGCATGACCAGCGACCTGCCTACCGAGCTGTTCGTGGGCGCTGCCCTGGCCGTCATCTCCTACTCCAGCCTGGCCGTGGTGCTGCTCATTGCGGCCATGGCGGCCTCGCACGTGGTGCCCATCGAAGTGGCCTTTGGCCTGGTGCTGGGCGCCAACCTGGGCAGCGGCCTGCTGGCCGTGCTCACCACACTCAAGACCCCGCCCGAGGTGCGCCAGGTGACGGTGGGCAACATGGCCTTCAAGGTGCTGGGCGTGGCGCTGGTGGCGCCCTTCATCGGCCTCTGGCTGCGCCACGCCCACCCCATGCTGGGCGACACCACCACCAGCGTGGTGCTGTTCCACCTGGGCTACAACGTGGTCATCAGCCTGGGTTTCATCGGCCTGACGCAGTGGGTGGCCCAGGCCATGGTGCGGCTCATCCCCGAGGGCGACCCGGCCAGCAAGAACCCCCTGCGCCCGCACCACCTCGACCCCTCGGCCCTGTCCATGCCGTCGCTGGCCATTTCCTGCGCGGCGCGCGAGGCGCTGCACCAGGCCGACCTGGTGGAGACCATGCTCATCGGCATGCAGACCGTGGTCCGCAGCGACGACCTCAGGCTCTCGGCCGACCTGCGCCGCCTGGACGACTCGGTGGACGAGCTGTACTCGGCCATCAAGTACTACATGACCCAAATCTCGCGTGCCGAACTCGACGAGCGCGAGGGGCGGCGCTGGACGGAAATCATCAGCTTCACCATCAACATGGAGCAGATCGGCGACATCATCGAGCGTGTGCTGATCGACATCGAAGACAAAAAAATCCACAAGGGTTTCCAGTTTTCCGAAGCCGGGCTGCAAGAGATCAACGAACTGCACGCCCGCCTGCTGGACAACCTGCGCCTGGCCATGAGCGTGTTTTTGAGCGGCGATGTGCGCGACGCCCAGCGGCTTCTGGAAGAAAAAGTGCGCTTTCGCGACCTGGAGCGCAACTACGCCACCGCCCACCTGGCGCGCCTGTCCGACCGCTCGGTGCAAAGCATAGAAACCAGCTCGTTGCACATCGACCTGTTGAGCGAGCTCAAGCGCATCAACTCGCTGCTGTGCTCCATGGCCTACCCCATTCTGGAGACCACGGGCGTGCTCGCGCCCAGCCGCCTGCGCACCGACGGGGCCATGCCGCCCCTGCGCCCCGGCACGCAGCACCCACCGGTTCCACCGGGATGATGTTCAGGCGTTGATGGCGTCCAGCGGCCAGCGCGGTTTCACGTCAAAGGCGTAATCCGTGCGGCCTTGCTCCAACCCTGCCTGCAGGCGCATGGCCGCAGCCAGGGCGATCATGGCGCCGTTGTCGGTGCACAGGTGCAGCTCGGGGTAGTGCACGCGCACGCTGCGCTTGGCACAGGCGGCGTTGAGTTGCTCGCGCAACAGGCTGTTGGCCCCCACGCCCCCGGCCACCACCAGGCGCTGGAGGCGCGTGGCATCCAGCGCCTTGAGGGATTTTTTGACCAGCACCTCGACAATGGCTGCCTGCGTGCTGGCGGCCAGGTCGGCGCGTGGCTGCTCGCAGGGCGCGCCTTCGAGCTTGCGCACCTGGGTGAGCACCGCGGTTTTGAGGCCGGCAAACGAAAAATCCAGGTTGCCGCTGTGCAGCAGCGGGCGCGGCAGGGCAAAGGCCGTGGGGTCGCCAAACTCGGCCAAACGGGCCAGCGCCGGGCCGCCGGGGTAGCCCAGGCCCAAGAGCTTGGCGGATTTGTCAAACGCTTCGCCAGCGGCGTCGTCAATGGTTTCGCCCAGCAATTCGTAATGGCCCACGCCATCCACGCGCATGAGCTGGGTGTGCCCGCCGGACACCAGCAGCGCGACGAACGGAAACTGCGGCGGGTCCTGGCTTAAAAACGGCGACAGCAAATGGCCTTCCAGGTGGTGCACGCCCAGCACGGGTTTGCCCAGGGCGCAGCCCAGCGCCGCAGCCACGCCCGCGCCCACCAGCAGCGCCCCCGCCAGCCCTGGGCCGCGCGTGTAGGCCACCACATCCACATCGGCCAGGGTTTTTCCGGCCTCGGCCAGCACGGTGTCGGTGAGCGGCAGCACGCGGCGGATGTGGTCGCGGCTGGCCAGCTCGGGCACCACGCCGCCATAGGGTTGGTGCATGTCGATCTGGGTGTGCAGGGCGTGGGCCAGCAGCCGGGGCACGCCCGCACCCTGCGCCTGCACCAGGGCCACGCCGGTTTCGTCGCAGGACGACTCGATGCCCAGCACCAAAGGGGTTGTTAACTCTTGCATGGTGCGCCAGTGTAGGCCTTGCGCCCTGCCCTGGCGCGCCCAGGGTCAAGGCACAGGGCCCGAGGGAGCGTCAGCGGGGCAAGGCGCGCTGGCCCGTGGCTTGGGCCGCCGGTGCAGGGGCCGCCACCGGGTGTGCTGTGGGCCTTTCGCCCAGGGTGCCACCCTCCAGCTTGAAGGTGCCCGCGAGCGAAGCCAGTTGCCGCGCCTGCTCTTGCAGGGCACTGGAGGCGGCCGAGGTTTCTTCGACCAGGGCGGCATTTTGCTGCGTGACGCCATCGAGGTGCGCCACCGCCTGGTTGATTTGCGACAGGCCCAGGGACTGCTCGCGGCTGGCCGAGGCGATTTCACCCACGATGTCGGCCACGCGCTGGATGCCAGAGACGATTTCTTGCATGGTGGCGCCGGCCTGAGCCACCTGCTCGGTGCCGACCTCCACCTTCTCGACCGAGGTGGTGATGAGCACCTTGACCTCCTTGGCGGCCTCGGCGCTGCGCTGCGCCAGGCTGCGCACCTCGCTGGCCACCACGGCAAAGCCCCGGCCCTGCTCGCCCGCGCGCGCCGCCTCGACGGCGGCATTGAGCGCCAGGATATTGGTCTGGAAGGCGATGCCGTCGATCACGCCGATGATGTCCACGATCTTGCGCGAGGAGGTGTTGATGGCCTCCATGGTCTGCACCACCTGCCCCACCACGGCGCCGCCACGGTGCACCACCTGCGTGGCGGAGGCTGCCAACTGGCTGGCCTGGGCGGCGTTGTCGGCGTTGTGCTTCACCGTGCCCGAGAGCTGCTCCGTGGCCGAAGCGGTTTCTTCCAGGGCGCTGGCCTGCTGCTCGGTGCGCGAGGACAAATCCAGCGTGCCCGCGGCCACCTGCGTGGCAGCCCCGGCAATGGTGTCGGCCCCGCCGTGCACCTGGACGATGGTGCGGTTGAGGTTGCTGCGCATGGTTTCCATTTGCGTGAGCATTTCGCCGATTTCGTCGTGGCCGTCGTGCGCAATGGGCTGCGTCAAATCACTGGACGCAATGGCCGCAGCGGCGGTATTGGCCGCACGAAAGCCCCGCACCATGCGCGAGAGCAGCAAAAAGCCCAGCAGGGTGCCCGGCAGGCCGAGCACAAAGGTGGCGATCAAAAACACCACCAGGCCCAGCTCGTAGCGGCGCTGGCCTTCTTTGTAGGCGGCATCGGCGCGCTGCACCTGGTAGTCGCGAAAACGCTTCACCGTCTGGATCACCGCCTCACCCTCGGTGCGGCCCGCGGCCAAAAAGGCCGACATCACCTCGGGCGTGAACTGGCCCGCTGCAATCGCCTTGGTGGTTTCGTCCAGCTTGGCAACCCAAGCCAGGCGCACCTTCAGCATTTCGGCGCTGATTTGTTTTTCTTCGGGCGCAGTGATGGCCGCATCAATGGCCTGCACGGCCTGCGCCACCTTGTCACGGTTGGCCGTAACAGCCGAAAGGTGCTGCTCTACCGGGTGGTTGTGCAAGGCGGCCAAGGGGCTGTCGGGCGCGTGCTGGAAGGCCAGCAGCACCTGCAGACGGTTTTGCACCGTCAGGTCGGCCAAGTCGTCTGCGCGCAGCGCCAGGGCCAGGCCATGGTCGTGCACCTCCTTGAGGCTGTCCCGCGCCGAGGACAGGCCCCAGTAGCTGACCGCGATGACGGCAGCACCCGAGAGCCAGAAAAAACTTAGCACCAGGATAAAGCGTTGGGTAATGCGTAGGTTGTTCCACATACAAGGACGAGGGTTAGCGATAGGTTACAAATGTTAACAGGCATGCCTCTGGACGGGCAGTTACTCAAGTATCTATCAATCCGCTCTCTGGCCCACCGTGCCGCGCATGGGACAATCGCCCCATGACCCCGGAACAGTACGTCGAGCAACAGGCCGTCGCCTCAGGCAGCAGTTTTTATTACGCCTTTCTGTTCCTGCCCCGGCCCCGGCGGGCGGCCATTACCGCGTTTTATGCATTTTGCCGCACCGTGGATGACGTGGTGGACGAGGTGTCCGACCCCAGCGTCGCGCAGCGCAAGCTGGCCTGGTGGCAAGGCGAAGTGGCCCAGGCCTTTGGCGGCGCGCCCACACACCCGGTCACGCAGGCGCTGATGCCGCACACCAGCAGCTACCAGATCGAAGCGCGCCACCTGCTGGCCGTCATCGAAGGCTGCCAAATGGATCTGGAGCAGACCCGTTACCTCGATTACCCCGGCCTGCAACGCTACTGCCACCTGGTGGCCGGCGTGGTGGGCGAGGTAGCGGCGCGCATCTTCGGCCAAACCCAAGAGGCCACCACACGCTACGCCCACACCCTGGGCCAGGCGCTGCAGTTGACCAACATCATCCGCGACGTGGGCGAAGACGCCATGCGCGGGCGGATTTACCTGCCGGTGAACGAACTGCAGCAGTTCGGCGTCAAGGCCCATGAGATTTTGCAGCGCGAGTATTCCGACCGTTTCACCGCGCTGATGCGTTTCCAGGCCGAGCGCGCGCACCGCCTTTACGACGAGGCCCTGGCCCTGCTGCCCGAGACCGAGCGGCGCACCCAAAAGCCGGGGCTGATGATGGCCAGCATTTACCGCACGCTCTTGCGCGAAATCGAGGACGAAAACTTCCAGGTGCTGCACCAGCGCATCAGCCTCACGCCGCTGCGCAAATTCTGGCTGGCCTGGAAGATGCAGGCCCTGGGCCGGATGTAGGCGGGGCCGCCCATGCACATTGCCATCATCGGCGCCGGCTGGGCCGGCCTGGCCGCTGCACTGGAATGGACTGAAGCAGGCCATGGCGCAACCGTTTTTGAAGCCGCCCGCACCCCAGGGGGCCGCGCACGCAGCCTGACCGTGCAGCGGCCAGACGGCAGCGCCCTGGTGCTGGACAACGGCCAGCACATTCTGATTGGCGCCTACACCGAAAGCCTGCGCTGCATGCGCCTGGCGGGGGTAAACATCGATGCAGCCCTGCTGCGCCTGCCCCTGGCGCTGTGCCGCCCCGATGGCACAGGCCTGGAACTGCCCGATGCGCCAGCACCCTGGAACGCACTGTGGGGCATTCTGCGTGCACGCGGCTGGGGTTGGCGTGACAAAGGCGCTTTGCTGCGCACCGCCCAGGGCTGGCAAAAGGCGGGTTTCCAATGCGATGAACGCGCCAGCGTGGCCGATGTGTGCGCTCCGCTCACCGCACGGCTGCGCGATGGTTTCATCGACCCCCTGTGCATTGCCGCGCTCAACACCCCCACGGCGCAGGCCAGCGGCCAGGTGTTTTTGCGCGTGCTGCAAGACAGCCTGTTTGGCGGGCGCGGCAGCAGCGATTTGCTATTGCCCCGCCAAGACCTGGGCGCGGTGTTTCCCGATGCCGCCGTGCGCCACTTGCGCGCACGCGGCGCCCAAGTGCTGCTGGGCCAGCGGGTGCAGGCTTTGGTGCCCCAAGGCACAGGCTGGAGTGTGAATGGCACGCCATTTGACGCCGTGCTGCTGGCCACGTCCAGCACCGAGGCCGCACGCCTGGTCGCGCACAGCGCGCACACCGCCCCCCAGGCGCAGCACACCGTGCCCTTGTGCGACTGGGCCGCTACCGCACAGGCTTTGCGTTTTGAAGCCATTACCACGGTGTACATGCAAACCGTGCCGGGCGCAGGCGGGCGCACCCTGGCGCGGCCCATGCTGGCCCTGCCCTGCGGCGCCCAGGCTCCGGCGCAGTTCGTGTTTGACCGGGGGCAGTTGGGCGGCCCGGCGGGGCTGCTGGCTTTCGTCATCAGCACCAGCCAGGGCGAGCGCCACCTGCTGGAGCAGGAGGTGCTGACCCAGGCCCGCAGCCAGTTGGGCGTGGTGCAGGCCCAGGTGCTGCAAACCGTGGTGGAAAAGCGCGCCACCTTTGCCTGCACCCCCGGCCTGCGCCGGCCTGCGGCTGCGATTGCCCCCAACCTGTGGGCCTGCGGCGACTACCTGGCTGGCCCCTACCCTGGCACGCTGGAAGGCGCCGTGCGCAGCGGGGTGCAAACGGTGCGGGCGCTGCTGGCCTGAACCGGGCTCACTGCGGCTTGTTCCTGCGCAGCATGGCGCGCATGTCCTGCAGGGACACGGCAGACTCATCCGCCACGGGCACGCCGGGGGCGCGGGGTGCGGGCTTGAAGGCGTGGCCGTAAATGACCTCGAAGTTCAGCGCCAGCTGCCCCCCATGCTCGGGGCGCGCCAGGCGTTCGGTCAAGGCCTGCTCCAGCTGCGCCTTCCAGCGCCGCCCGCGCAGGCCGGCAAAACGCCCGGGGTGCAGGTTGCGGCCCAGCTCGCGCAATTCCTGCAGCAAACGCGCGGCACTCGGGAAGGTGAGCGTGATGTGCTCCATGTCCACCACGGGCTCGGCAAAGCCATGGGCGATGAGCATGTCGCCCCAGTCGTGCATGTCGGTAAAGGCATGGCTGGGCGCTCCCCACCCCAGTTCGGCGTAGAGCGTGCGCAGTTCGCGCAGGGTATCGGGTCCCAGGCAGGAGAACATGAGGTAGCCATCGTGGCTCAGGGCCTGCTGCCAGTGGGCGATGAGCGCCTGCGGATCGGCCGCCATGTGCAACTGCATATTGGCCCACAGCATTTGCACGGTTCCGGGCGCGGGGGCGTCAAAACGCACGGTGGCAGAGCGCCAACGCTCTGCGCTCCACCACGCTGGCGCCAGGGTTTGCTGGACCAGGGGCTGGAGGTGGGGCGCTGTTTCGACCACATGGCACAAAGCCTGGGGGTAGCGCGCGCGGATGAGCGCATGCGTCTGCAGGCCGCCACGCACCGGATCCCAGTGGCACCAGGCGGCGGGGGGTTGGCGCATCCACTGCAGGCGCTGCTCCATGCGGCGCGCCACCTCTTCGTGCAGCCAAGGGGTGTGGGCAGGGGCGGCGTGGTGCCAGCGGCGTGCAGCCGCCGGGGCAATGGTGGGGGGGCGTTCAGAAGGCATGGGAAGGCAAAGGCGCACCAGCGCCGTGGTTTGCCCTATATTGGACACGATCATGCATACCCCTGACGCCTCTGTGCTGCGCAGTGCCTGGCGCCGCCTGCTGGCCCACCTGCCCAGCGAATGCGCCGTGTGCCACTCTTGGCCCGCGCGGCGGCTGTGTGACGACTGCATTGCACTGCTGGCCCAGCCCCAGCCCCGTTGCACGGGCTGCGCCCTGGTGCTGCCCGCTGCGGGCCAGCGCTGCAGCACCTGCCTGCGCACCCCGCCCGTGTTGGAGCATTGCGTGGCCGCGGTGGATTACGCCTGGCCCTGGGCGGACATCGTGGCGCAGTTCAAGTTCCATGGCGACCCCGGCTGGGCCGCCACCCTGGCCAGCCTGATGGCGCACACGCCCTGGGCCGAGCCGCTGCTGGCCGCCGCCGACCTGCTGGGGCCCGTGCCCCTGTCCACCCGACGCCTGCGCGAGCGTGGCTACCACCAGGCCTT
>CAZRFF010000055.1:0-10229 GCA_964599265.1 uncultured Simplicispira sp.
GCACGCCGATGCCGCGCTCCTTGAGGAAACCGATGATGCGCTGGATCTCGATCACGGCGATGGGGTCGATCCCGGCAAAAGGCTCATCCAGCAAAATAAAGCGCGGCTGCGTGGCCAGGGCGCGGGCAATTTCCACGCGGCGGCGTTCACCGCCAGACAAGGCCAGCGCCGGTGAATCGCGCAAATGCTCCACGCGCAAATCCTGCAGCAATGCGCTCAAGCGTTCTTCGATCTGCGCCTCGGGCAGGCGCTGCCCCTGCGCATCGCGCTGCAGTTCCAACACGGCCCGCACGTTTTCCTGCACCGTCAGTTTGCGAAAAATCGACGCCTCTTGCGGCAGGTACGACAAGCCCAGGCGCGAGCGGCGGTGGATGGGCATATGGCCCACAGACTGGCCATCGATGAGGATGTCACCCGCATCGCTGCGCACCAGGCCCACGATCATGTAGAACGACGTGGTCTTGCCCGCACCGTTGGGGCCCAGCAAGCCCACGACCTCGCCCTTTTGCACGGTCAGCGACACATCCTTGACCACCTTGCGGCTGCCATAGGACTTGGCCAGATGAAGCACCTCCAGGCGGCTGTGCGCTTCGGTAGCGTGGGCCTGTGGGGTCACGGTGCTGACACTCACCGCGCACCACCCCCCAAAGTATTGCTGGGGCGCAAGGCAGGCTGGCCTTCGGCCGGGGGTGGGGCCACCGGCGCAGAAGCGGCTTCCTTGGGCGCCAGCACAGCACGCACCCGCCCACTTGGAGCGGGGCTGTCCCCCGCCGCGTCTGGGGCCGTTTTCGGTCCATCGACGGTAAACACATCCGTCAGATTGTTGTAGACGATGACGGCACCCATCACCTCGTCGCTCAGCGCCCCGGCGCGCAGGCGGCGCAATTCGGCCCGACGCACAAAACGCACACGGTCACTGCGGCCATCGTATTCAATGAGTTCGCCTTCGCCCTCAATGAACTCTTCGGGTGCGCCGGGCACCGCATCACGCCGCTGGCGGAAAAACGCCCGCTGGCCGGGCTCTGCCGTCACCGTCCCCGATTGGTAGCCATCGCTGTCCTGGTGCACCTCCAGGCGCGCGCCACGCAGCACAATGCTGCCCTTGGTCATCACCACCCGGCCGGTGAACACACTCACTTGCTTGAGGTCATCGTGGCGCATGGCATCGGCCTCGATGTTCATGGGCTTGCTGCGGTCGGCTTTCTCCGCCCAGGCCACGCCCATGCCAGCGCCCCACAGGGCCAACAGCACACACCCCCACCGCCAGCCACGCAAGGGGCTCAAATCACGAATATCCATGCGGTTTTCCTGTCAGGCATACAGCACCCATGCTTAAGGCTTATCCATCGTTGCCTTAAGGCACGAATCTTGCAAGCATTGTAGCCCCGCCGGACAGGGCAGCGGGGGCGGATGGGACGGCTTCGACCTTTGCGCCGCACTGGCCGCCCTCGCTGCGGGCAGGCTCACCCCTTGCGGGCCACACCCACCAACTGATCGACCACCTGCAGCATGCCTGGCAGGCTGCCGGCCATGGTGCCATCGGTATAAAAACGCCCGGCCACGCCCATGGACGGCGTGCCCTCCACCCCGAAGGCCTCTTGCAGTTGCGTGGCACGCTGCACCTGGGTGTTGACGTTGAAGGACGTGTACATGGCCTTGAATTTCTCCATGTCCACGCCCGGCTGCTTGGCCATCCAGGCCATGATGGCATCTTCCTTGGACAAATTGACCTTTTCCACATGGATGGCACGGAACACCCGGCCATGCACGTCACCCACTTTGCCCAGGCCTTGCAGTGCATAAAAGAGCTTTTGCTGCGGCACAAAACTGGCGTTGAAAGCCACCGGCACACGCCGCAGCGCAATACCCTTGCCTTCGGCCGTTTTGGCCCAGGATTCGAGCAGGGGCTCGAAGGTGTTGCAGTGGCCGCAGTTGTACCAAAAGAACTCGATCACCTCGACCTTGCCAGCGGGTGCATCGGTGCTCACGGGCTTGCTCAGGCGGTTGTAGTCTTTGCCCTCTTTGGGCAGGCCTTGCGCCCACAGGGGCAGGGCCAGGCTACCCCCCACCAGGGTGGTGGCAGCGGAGAGGGTAAAGCGGCGTCGATTCATGTAGGGTTCTCCTGTTGGAAATGGGTCTGCGGTGGGAGCACGGCAGACCGCGAAAGTTCAGCGCTGCACGCGTACCAGGGCCGAATCGACCCCTGCGCCAGCCAGCTTTTCCTTGATCTGCTCCGCGTCGTCGCGCTTGCCGAACGGCCCGATGCGCACGCGGAACACGTTGCGGCCATTTTGCTCGCGCTCGTTCACACGCGCCTCCCAGCCCAGCATGGCCAGTTTGGCGCGCTGGGCGTCAGCCTCTTGCTGGTTGCGGAAAGCCCCCGCCTGCACAAAGTAATCAAAAGGCTCCACCGAACCCGCTGCAGCCGCCTTGGCATTGGCCAAATCGCCCAGCGGGTCTTTGCCATCGGCCTTGCTGGCGGCAGGTTTGGCCGCATCGGCAGTGGCTTTGCCGTCGGCCTTGGTATCGGTTTTGGCGTCCGCCTTGGCATCGGTTTTACCATCGGCCTTGGCATCTGCCGCAGCGCTGGAAGCCGGCGCCGAAGCCGCTTTGGCCGGTGTCTTACCGTACAAAGGCGCGTTGGGATCCCAATCGCGGTTCTTACGGGCTTCGGCCGCGTCACCGTCACCGCCCAGCACCGCCCCTTTGTTCAAAAAAGGAACCGGTACCTTGGTCACGTACACGGCCACGGCCAAGGCCGCGCCCAGGCCTACGATCAGGCCCAGAATGAATCCGACGATGGTGCCGCCCCGCTGTTGGTTTTTCATAAGTTGGTTACCACTCACATTCTGCGGGGGGCCGATACGCCCAGCACCGCCAAACCATTGTTCAAGACCTGTGCCGTTGCCGCGATGAGCGCCAGACGGGCGCGTTTGGTGGTTTCATCGTCCACCAGAATGCGCTCGGCATCGTAATAGCTGTGGTAGCTGGCGGCCAGCTCGCGCAGGTAGAAGGTCACATCGTGCGGAGCCTCGCCCTCGGTGGCCGCCGTCAGCATGGCAGGGTATTTGGCCAGCTGCAACATCAACGCCTGGGCCTGCGGGCCGTCCAGGGGGGAGAGGTCGGCGTCTTTAAGGCTGGCCTCGTCCCCTCCCCAGGCCGCCAGCACCGAGCAAATGCGCGCGTGCGCGTACTGCACGTAGTACACCGGGTTGTCGTTGTTCTGCTGGACGGCCAGATCCACATCAAAGGTGTATTCGGTATCGGGCTTGCGCGAGAGCAGGAAGAAGCGCACCGCATCCTTGCTGGTCCACTCGATCAGATCGCGCAGCGTGACGTAGCTGCCCGCGCGCTTGCTGATCTTGACCTCCTCGCCCCCCTTGACCACGCGCACCATGGTGTGCAGCACATAGTCGGGGTAGCCCTGCGGAATGCCCACGCCGACCGCCTGCAGCCCGGCGCGCACGCGGGCAATGGTGCCGTGGTGGTCCGTGCCCTGGATGTTGACCACCTTGGTATAGCCACGCTCCCACTTGGTGATGTGGTAGGCCACATCAGGCACAAAGTAGGTGTAGCTGCCATCGCCCTTGCGCATGACGCGATCCTTGTCGTCGCCATACTCGGTGGACCTGAGCCACAGCGCGCCGTCTTGCTCGTAGGTCTTCCCGTTGGCAATGAGCTTGTCCACCGCCGCCTCGACGCGGCCACTGGTGTACAGGCTGGACTCCAGGTAGTACTCGTCAAACTTGAGGGCAAACGCCTGCAGATCCTTGTCCTGCTCATGGCGCAGGTAGGCCACGGCAAAATTGCGGATCGATTCGAGGTCATCCACATCACCGCTGGCCGTAAAGGCACGGTCGTCGGCCTGCACCGTCTTCTTGGCCAGGAAATCGTTGGCAATGTCCTGGATGTAGTCGCCGTTGTAGGCGGCTTCGGGCCACGCTGCATCGCCCGGCTTGAAACCTTTGGCGCGCATTTGGGTGCTGGTGGCCAAGGTCTGGATCTGCACACCCGCATCGTTGTAATAAAACTCGCGGTGCACACTCCAGCCCTGCGTGGCAAAGAGATTGCTGATGGCGTCGCCAATGGCGGCCTGGCGGCCATGGCCCACGTGCAGCGGCCCCGTGGGGTTGGCCGAGACGAACTCCACCAGCACGCGCCCACCCCGCGGGCTCTGGCAGCCAAAGCGTTCGCCAGCCGCCAGCACCTCGCGCACCACCTCCTGCTTGGCGGCAGGCTTGAGGCGGATATTGATAAAACCCGGCCCCGCAATATCGATATCAGACACCCAGCGCTGGTAAGCGGGCTGCGCCAGCAGCGCCGCACGCAAGTTTTCGGCCAGTTGTCGGGGGTTTTGCTTGAGCGGCTTGGCCCATTGCATGGCCGCGGTACAGGCAAAGTCGCCATGGGCGGCCACTTTGGGCGATTCAAAACCGGCCTTGGCGCCCGCACCTGGGGAGAGTAGTTCCAGCTCGACCGCCAAGGCGGCGAGCAATTCGTTCTTGACGGAAAGCATCGCGGGATTTTACGGGGCCGTGGCAAAGAACCCACGCCCCCGGTCATCCGCATTGTGTGCTGTGCCGTTGTGTGTTGGAATTTCGCCAGCTTTTTCACCCACTGGAGACCCCATGAAACCCTTGTTCGCATACGCCGCCATGGCTTTGGCTCTCAGCTTGGGCAGCGCCCACGCCGCCGAGGAGAAAGCCCCCACCAAACAACAAGCAAAAATGACCACCTGCAACGCCGAGGCCAAAACCAAGGACTTGAAAGGCGACGAGCGCAAGGCCTTCATGAAAACCTGCCTGAGCAACAAACCCGCCACCCAGCAAGAAAAAATGAAAACCTGCAACGCCGACGCCAAGACCAAGGCCCTCAAAGGCGACGAGCGCAAGGCCTTTATGAGCGAGTGCCTAAAAAAATAAGTGCCGCCCTTACGCAAGCCCACTCCGCAAGCCTTGGCACTGCGGGGTTTTTGAGCCCCCGCAGCAAGGCCGTGTCAGCGCGTATACACGCCACGCGCCAGCAACACCGCCAGCATGACCACCACCACCATCAAGTGGGCCGCCCACATTACCAGCTTGCGGGTGCTGCGCAGGGCTGGGGCGTCTGGCAGGCTACCGCCCGCATTCAGGGCACTGCGCCATTGCCGATAGCGGCGGGCAGCCATCACCAGCAGCGCCAGCATGGCCAGCAGCAGGGTGATTTTGGTGTGCAGCAAGGGCTGCGACCAATACCAGGCTCCCCCCTTCACACCCCACGCCGTACGCGCCAACCCCGTCAGCAAGACCAGCGCGCCAGAAACCAGGCTCAGCACATTCACCCACACCAGCCGCCGCACCACGGCAGGGTTGATCCACTCCTGGCGGCACAACGCGGTTTCGCTGGTCATGAAGGTGGCCAGCATCAAAAAGGCCATGATGTGGGCGTAGGCCAGAAAGCTTTCAAGTATCACGGTGCAGAGTCCTTGGGTTGGTGGGTTTTGGCAAGGGAAGGCGCCTCCACAGGCCGCGACCAAAATGACGGCTGGGCGTAGTGGTGGCGTAAAAACTCAATCCACAGGCGCACACGCAGCGGCAAATGTTTTCGCTGCGGAAAGATCACATAAATCCCATTGGGCGGAGCAGCGTAATCCTCCAGCACGGCCACCAGGCGGCCTGCCGCGATCTCGCCCTCCACCTCCCAGGTGCTGCGCCAGGCAATCCCGTAGCCCGCCAGGCACCAGTCGTACAACACCTGCCCATCCGAGCAATCCATGGGGCCGCTGGGCTTGAGGTAAACCACCTCGCTGTCCGCCCCTTCGGCAGACATGCAAAACGCCCAGCCGCGCGTCTGCGAAGCCTCGCTGGACAGCGTCAAACAATCGTGTTGCGACAGCTCACCCGGGTGCTGTGGTGTTCCATGGCGGCGCAAATAGCCCGGTGTGGCCACGCACAGGCGCCGGTTGTCGGCAATGCGCACGCTCACCAAAGAGGAGTCTGGCAAATCCCCCACGCGCACGGCGCAGTCAAAACCTTCGGCCGCCAAATCCACCACCCTATCGCTCAAATTGAGGGACAAAGTCACATCCGGGTGCTCAGCCAAAAACCGCGGCACCAACGGCGCCACATGGCGCCTGCCAAACCCGGCCGGTGCCGTAACGCGCAAATGCCCGCTGGCCTTCACCCCCCCAGCCGACACGCTGGCTTCGGCATTGGCCACATCGGCCAGCAAACGCTGGCAGTCCTCCAGAAACGCAGCCCCCTCGTGCGTGAGCGCAATGCGCCGCGTGGTGCGCACCAGCAACTTCACACCCAGATGCTCTTCCAGGGCATCCAGCCGCCGCCCCATGATGGCCGGCGCCACGCCCTCGGCCCGCGCTGCCGCCGTCAGACTGCCGCGCGTAGCCACCGACACAAAGGACTCGAAGGCCTTGAGTTTGTCCATGGCACGAGATTATCCCGGGGTCTGGCCTTTACCGCCTGAATCCCCTTTCATTTTTGCAAAAAAGTCATTGGTTTTTCAATTTTCATCTTCTTTATGAATTTTCAAACATGCAATACAGTGCTGACATGGCCGCATTGGCTGTTTATTCTTTGACTGCAGGAAGGCTTTTCACCATGACCGAACGCACCACCCTCCACGGCCTGCAAGTGGCCACCAACCTGTATCGCTTCATCGAAGACCAGGTGCTGCCCGGCACCGGCATAGCCAGCGAAGCCTTCTGGAAAGGTTTTGACGCCATCGTTTCTGACCTGGCCCCCCGCAACATCGCCCTGCTGGCCGAGCGCGACCGCCTGCAGACCGAACTGGATACCTGGCACAAAGCCAACCCCGGCCCCATCAAAGACATGGTGGCCTACCGCGGCTTCCTGGAGAAGATCGGCTACCTCGTTCCCCAACCGGCTGACGCGAAGATCACCACCACCCATGTGGACGATGAGCTCGCCATCCAGGCCGGGCCCCAGCTGGTGGTGCCCATTCTCAACGCCCGCTACGCCCTGAACGCCGCCAACGCGCGCTGGGGCAGCCTGTACGACGCACTGTATGGCACCGATGCCATCAGTGAAGAAGGCGGCGCCGAGAAGGGCAAGGGTTACAACCCCGTGCGTGGCGCCAAGGTCATTGCTTTTGCCCGCCAAGTGCTGGACGACAACGCCCCCTTGGCCACGGGCTCGCACAAGGACGCCACCGCCTACCGCGTAGAGGGCGGGCAGCTCGTGGTGCAGTTGGCCAGCGGCAGCACGGGCTTGAAGAACCCCCAACAATTCCTGGGCTACCAGGGTGATGCCGCCCAGCCATCGTCGGTGCTGTTGCAACACAACGGCCTGCACATCGACATCCAGATCAACCGCACCACCCCCATCGGCCAATCCGATGCTACTGGCGTGAGCGACCTGGTGCTGGAGGCCGCACTCTCCACCATTCTTGACCTGGAAGACTCGGTGGCCGCAGTGGACGCCGAAGACAAGGTGCTGGGTTACAGCAACTGGTTGGGCATCCTCAAGGGCACGCTCACCGAATCGTTCGACAAAGGCGGCAAAACCTTGACGCGCGGCCTCAACCCCGACCGCGTCTACACCGGCGCCCAAGGGGGCGAAGTGCGGCTGCACGGCCGCAGCCTGATGTTTGTGCGCAATGTCGGCCACTTGATGACCAACCCCGCTGTGCTGTGGAAGGACACCCAAGGCCAGACCCGCGAAATTCCCGAAGGCATCCTGGATGCTGTGGTCACCACCACCATCGCACTGCACGATCTGCAAGGCCGTGGCGCCGCTGGCATTCGCAATTCGCGCAAGGGTTCGGTCTACATCGTCAAGCCCAAAATGCACGGCCCTGCGGAAGTGGGTTTTGCCGCTGAGCTTTTCGGCCGCGTCGAAAAATTGCTGGGCCTGCCCGACAGCACCGTCAAGCTGGGCATCATGGACGAAGAGCGCCGCACCTCGGTCAACCTCAAGGCCTGCATCGCCGCAGCCGCCAGCCGCGTGGCCTTCATCAACACCGGCTTCCTGGATCGCACGGGTGACGAAATGCACACGGCCATGCAGGCAGGCCCCATGATCCGCAAGGGCGACATGAAGACCAGCGCATGGATCCAGGCCTATGAGCGCAACAACGTGCTCGTAGGCCTCTCTTGTGGCCTGCGTGGCAAGGCGCAAATCGGCAAGGGCATGTGGGCCATGCCCGACCTCATGAAGGCCATGTTGGAGCAAAAAATCGCCCACCCCAAAGCCGGCGCCAACACCGCCTGGGTGCCCAGCCCCACCGGTGCAACGCTGCACGCACTGCACTACCACCAGGTCAAGGTGAGCGACATTCAAGCAGAATTGGAAACAATTGATGCCAATGCCGAACGCGACAACCTGCTGACCGGCCTGCTGACCATCCCCGTCGCTGCCAACCCATCGTGGACCAGCGATGAAAAACAGCAGGAGCTGGACAACAACGCCCAGGGCATCCTGGGTTATGTGGTGCGTTGGGTGGATCAGGGTGTGGGCTGCTCCAAAGTCCCCGACATCAACGACATCGGCCTGATGGAAGACCGCGCCACGCTGCGCATTTCCAGCCAGCACATGGCCAACTGGCTGCTGCATGGCGTCGTGAGTGAAGGCCAGGTGCGCGCCACCTTCGAGCGCATGGCCGCCAAAGTAGACCAGCAAAACGGGGGCGACCCGCTTTACCAGCGTATGCACGGTCGTTTTGCAGAATCCATGGCCTACCAAGCCGCCTGTGAACTGGTGTTCAAAGGCATTGAGCAGCCCAGCGGTTACACCGAACCGCTGCTGCACGCATGGCGCCTCAAAGTCAAGGCTGCCGCTTGATTTCTTGATACGGAATTAATAGCACCATCCACCGACGGCACCTTTGGGTGCCGTTTTTTCTGCAGCAAACACCTACACTGGTGCCCATTGCATCTTGTACCCCTCCACCATGCCGGCCCTTATGCATCCGTTATCCCACCTATGTCCCGCCTGCCAGCAACCCAATGCCTGCGCCATGGCGGCAGGCAAAGAGGGACTGGCCTGCTGGTGCATGGGGGCCACAGTGAATACACAGGCCATTGCGCAACTGCCCCCCGAGGAACGCGGGCAGCGCTGCCTGTGCCCAAGCTGCGCCCAGAAAGATGGCACAAGCACTTCCGCACCCCATCCATAGCTCATGCTCTCCACACAGCCCTTTATGATGGTTTGATTTTTCAGGAATCCCCTATGCCCACCTACCATGTCGAAATGCTTGAAGGCCGCACGGTCGAACAAAAGAAACGCCTCGCCGAAGCCATTACCAAGGTCTCCGTCGAAATATTGGGAGGGTCTCCAGAATCGGTGGATATTTTGATCACCGACGTCAAGCGCGAAAACTGGGCCACGGGCGGCAAACTGTGGAGCGAACGCCAGTAACGTCTATCCGCCTGGATGCCCTATGTGCCAACTTCTCGGAATGAACTGCAACACGCCCACCGACGTGACGTTCAGTTTCACCGGTTTTTCGCAGCGCGCCGGCCGCACGGACCACCACAGCGATGGCTGGGGGATCGCTTTTTTTGAGGACCGCGGCGTACGTCTGTTTGTCGATCCCTTGCGTGCGGCCGATTCACCCATTGCCGAGCTCATCCGCAACTACCCCATCCGCAGCCGCAACGTCATTGCCCATATCCGCAAAGCCACCCAAGGCGAAGTGGGCTTGCACAACTGCCACCCTTTCGTGCGCGAGTTGTGGGGCCGCTACTGGGTGTTTGCGCACAATGGCGACCTGAAAGATTTTCGCCCGCGCCTTCACAGCCACTTTCGGCCTGTGGGCCATACCGACAGCGAGTTGGCTTTCTGCTGGATCATGCAGGAACTGGCCAAGTCGCATGCAGGCGTACCCAGTACCGCCGAACTCACCCTGACCCTGCGTGCTCTGGCGCAGCACATCAGCCCCCACGGCACGTTTAATTTTTTGCTCTCTAACGGGCAGGCCTTGTGGGCACATGCCTCCACCAACCTTTTCTACATTGAACGGCAGCATCCATTTTCAGAAGCACGCCTTTCCGACGACGATTTGCAGGTGGATTTCGCCACCCAAACCCAACCGACCGATCGGGTGGCCGTGATCGTGACTGCACCACTCACCACCAACGAAACCTGGCACCAGTTCGAATCCGGGAGTTTGAAGGTTTTTGTCGACGGTTGTTTGCAATCGTTTTGATTTGCATAGGCCCAAACACAAACGCCCCCGAAGCTTGTAGGGCTAGGGGGGCGAAGTGGGCTATA
>CAZRFF010000056.1:0-10146 GCA_964599265.1 uncultured Simplicispira sp.
CCGACGCCGGCGGCAACATGCTGCTGGGCGCCGTGGGCCAGCTGCAGTTCGAGGTGGTGCAGCACCGCCTGAAGACCGAGTACGACTGCGACGTGCGCCTGGAGAGCTGCCAGTACACGGGCGCGCGCTGGATCACGGCCGACACCCCGGCCGAGCTGCGCGAGTTCGAGAACGCCTACCCCCTGCGCCTGGCGCACGACGCCGCCAACACCCTGGCCTACCTGTGCACCAGCCCCTACGACGTGCGCCTGGCGCAGGAGCGTTTTCCCAAGATCCACTTCCACCCGCTGCGCGAGCACGCGGGGCTGGCGCTGCAACGCGCGGGCTGAACGGAATCACTCACACGGCATGGGCACCTTGGGGGCATTGCGCAGGCGGCTGAAGTTCACCGGCGTCATCCCCAGGTAGCTGGCGATCATGCGGTGCGGCACCCGCTTTTCCAAGCCCGGGGACTCCATGCGCAACTGCTGCAAGCGCTGCGCGCCCGCCAAGGCGGCCAGCATCCATTCACGCTGGGCCATGCGCAACAGTTCGTGCCGCAGCACGGCGTCGCCCCAGGCACGCACTGGCCCATGGGCCACCATGGCTTTGGTCAAGGTGTCTGGATCAAACAAGGCCACACGGCTGGCCTCCAGGGCGACGCAGTCCACGCGGGAACGGTCCTGCATGCTGCGGGTAATGGCCGGCGGCATGGTGCATGGGCCTGCGTGAAAACCCAGCGTGACCTCACGGCCCTGGGCGTCAGCGACGCTGGTGCAAAGCAGGCCATGCAGTACAAAACATTCCAGGGGCCGGCTCTGCCCCATGCGGAACAAGGGCTGGCCAGGCGCCAGATCCTGACAACGCAGCCCTTGTAGAACAGGCGCAAAGTCGGCCGCAGACAACGGCGCGAACTGCTGCGCGGTCTGCAAAACCAGCGTCTGGTCTGCGGTGGTGGTGGTCGATAACATTTGTTGTTGATGCAATCCGGAGGCGCCGGCACCATTCTGGCATGTCCCATCTGCCTCAACTTTCCATGCCACAGCGATCTCTACGCACCTGGCTTCTGCACGGCCTGGCGGCCCTCGCATGCCTGCTTACCGGCTGCGGCATACACAACGGGCTGCCACGCACCGCCGAGCACGACGACACCCTGCCCACCATCGTGCTGCAGGGTTACCGCTTCCATGCGCAGACCTTCGGTCAGGCCGGCAAGCCCGCGCTCATCGTGCTGCATGGCGGCCCCGGCGCAGACTACCGTTACCTGCTGAATCTGCAGGCCCTGGCCGACAACTACCAAGTGCTGTTCTACGACCAGCGCGGCAGCGGCCTGTCTCCGCGCGTGCCGGCGCAGGATATTTCGTTGGATGGTTTCGTGACCGACCTGGACGCCTTCGTGGACTACATCGGCCAGGGGCGCACTGTGCATCTGCTGGGGCATTCCTGGGGCGCCATGCTGGCATCGGCCTACACCGGCAGACACCCTGGCAAGGTACGCAGCCTGGTGCTGGCCGAGCCCGGATTTCTCGACAGCGACTCGCAGGCCCATCTGCCGCAGGGCGGCTGGCCGGGCTGGGCCGTGGCTTGGGGCATGGCCAGCGCCTGGCTGCGGCAATGGTTCATAGCGACCGATGGTGATCCCTATGCGCGGCGTGATTTCTGGCTGGGCGCAATGCTGCCTCTCGTCCAGACACCCAACACCTGCAACGGTGCCGCTCCGCAAGTGGACAGCTGGCGGGCCGGAAGCCCGGCCTTTGACGCCACCGTCGGCCGCATGATGTCCGATGCTGCTTATGCAAAAGCGCTGGATTTTCGCTCCGGCGTAGACCACTTCAACGGCCCGGTGCTGTTTTTGGCCGGGCAGTGCAGCACGACCATGGGCGAAGCCCAGCAGCGGCGCCACATGGCACACTTCCGCCACGCCCGCCTGGTGACCGTAGCGCAGGCGGGTCATTTTTTGTTCAACGAACAGCCCGAAGCATCCATGGAGGCTGTGCGTTCCTTCCTCCGCGAACCAAATTGAGCACAGGGCACGGATCGCACGGTGCAACAATGTGCGCTTTGCCTGTCCCATGGCACCCCCACTCTCTTTCCTACGCCCCTTGAGCCAATGGCAAGCGCCCGCGCGGCCCGTGGGCGTGCTCACCGACATCGACGACACCCTCACGACCGACGGCGCCATCACTCCCGATGCGCTGGCCGCGTTGGGAGGGCTCCAGGCTGCGGGCTTGCACGTCATTCCCATCACCGGGCGCCCCGTGGGTTGGAGCGCGCCTTTTGCTGCCAGTTGGCCGGTGGACGCCATCGTGGCCGAGAACGGGGCCTGTGCCTTGCTGCCTGGGGTTTCAAACAAAAATGGCTTGAAATCCGCTTCCACACAGCGCAACCAGCTATCAAAAATATACCAACAAGACGCGGCTATACGCGCTGCACAGCACGCCCGCATGCAGCAGGTGCTGGAGAAAATCGAGCGTGAAGTGCCCGGCGCGCGCCGCGCCACCGACTCGCCGGGGCGCGAATGCGATATTGCCATCGACCACAGCGAATTCACCCACTTGCCCCAAGAGGCCATCGACCGTTGCGTGCAGCTCATGCGCTCCGCAGGCATGAACGCCACGGTGAGCAGCATCCACATCAACGGCTGGTTCGGCGCGCACGACAAATGGGTGGGGGCGCAGTGGATCGTGCGCGAACTGCTAGGGCGTGATCTGGCGGCAGAGCTGGATCGTTGGGTCTACGTGGGCGATTCCACCAACGACCAAAAAATGTTCGAACGCTTCCCGCACAGCGTGGGCGTGGCCAACATTGCGCGTTTTGTGCCGCAGCTCCAGCACCTGCCGCGCTATGCCACGCTGGGGGAGCGCGGCGCGGGTTTTGCCGAAATGGCGCGCGCCCTGCTGGCCGCACGGCGGTAAGCACCCATGCTTGCAGCGCCCATTGAATCAGGCGCTGTCAGGGGTTAGCAGGGGCTGCTGCTGCGGCGCCCGTCCAACGCTGCGGTGCGCCCAGCGCCACCGCCAGCATGACGCGGTTGCGGCCCGATTGCTTGCCGGCGTACAGGGCTTCGTCGGCGCGCTGCAGCATGACATCCAGGTGGCCTTCGCCCTTTTGCCATTCGGTCACTCCCGCCGTGGCTTGTACGCGCAAGACCTGGCCTTCAAATGGAATGGCCGTTTGCTCCAGCACACGCAAAAAACGCAGCAGCACGTCGCCCGCCGCATGCAAGGGCGTATCGGGCATCAGGATGACGAACTCCTCGCCCCCCAGGCGCCCAGCGATGTCCACCGCGCGCAACTGCTCACAGCACAGGCGTGCGACGGTGCGCAGCACTTCATCACCCGCCGCGTGGCCGTAGGTGTCGTTGATGCGCTTGAAAAAATCCAGATCCACAATGGCCAAGGAAAAAGGGCTGTCCTCCCTTTGGGCCCGCGCCAGTTCGTGGGCAAAACGCTTTTCATATTCGCGCCGGTTGTTCAGGCCCGTGAGCGGGTCGGTGGTGGCCTGGATGCGCAAGGATTCCTCCAGTACGGCACGCCGCGCCATTTCTTCACGCAGTTGGGCATTGCTGCGGCGTGCGGCCATCAGCAAAGCGTACTGGTGGCGCTGCAGCCAGTGCATGCGCCAAGCGCTGAGATAACCAATGCCAATGGGCACGCAAAGCACAAACGCCAAAGCCAGCAGGTTTTGCCATGTCCGCTCGCCCTGCGCCAGCAGGATGACCGTAAGCACCGCCCCCCCTACCGCTACGCCCAGGGCCAGGCACAGGCGGTTGGGCACAAACACAAACAGCATGATGAGCAGCATCAGCGTCATGGCATACACCCACAGGGTGATGTCGGGCCGCAGCATATACAGCAACATGAAGCTGATAAAACCCAGGCCTTCCAGGATCGTCGTCCACACACCTTGGGTGGCCAGCTCTGGCCTGCGGTCCACCGCAGCCATTAAAACCACCAAACCCACTGCCATGCCCACGCGCATCGCCAGCAGCGCCCAAAACCCTGCCGCCCAGCCCAGGGCCACATAGTCGGACAGGGAAAACAAGAGCAGCAGCACCGCCCAGGCGCCCAAGGCCACGCGCAATTGGCGCACGGTGAATTGCTGGCTGTAAATTTGGTAGCCCGCCTCGGTGGGCGCATGCCTGAACTCTGCGCACCACCCCCCCACCCGCCACACAGGGTTGTCGGCCAGTTGCTCGGTGTCTTCGGTGTCGCCGTGCAAGCCCAGCAGGGAAGAAAGGGTGTCCGGCATCGCGCTCCCACATGGATCAACAAAAAACCTGGCAACAAGCCACCAGCCCATTTTGGCAGAGCGTTCAAGCCCAGCACCCAGTTACTGGTATTTCAGTAGTTTCATTGTGCCTGGATGCCACTTGATCCCCATGTCTTGTACCGAACCGAGGGTTCATCCGCCTGCCTAATGGTTACTTTTTGTTGTAGGCTGACCACGCCCCTTTTCACCCTCAACCATGCAACCCACCATCCCGATCCTGTCGCCTTGGCGGGGAGAGTTTGTCGATGCTGCCACCGAACAGGCTTACCGCGGCAGTGCACAAACCCTGATGGCCCGGCATTTGCGCATGGCGCTGGCCGTTTGGGCTGTTCTGATCGGGCTTTTTGCCCTGCCCGACCTGCAGGCCCTGGGCGCGCACAACCCGTTTTTCTGGTGGCTGGCGGCTTACCGCGCCGTGATGGTGGCCCTGTTGCTGGGGACCAGGGTGCTTTTGGAGCGCAGCCCTCAACACGCCACCGATGGCCGTCTGGTGACAGGCATCGCCGCCCTGGGCTACCCGTTTTACTTTGCCATGCTGGTACTGCGGCCCGAGGTGCGCGAGTGGACGGTCAGCATGGTCATGTTCATGCAGTTCTCGCTGTTCATCTTCCTGCCCGGGCGGGTGTGGGCCTACCTGCCCGTGGCCGTGATCGGCGTGATGGGCTGCGCCACCACCTATGTGCTGCAGGGCCGCCCTGCGGGCATTGTCGTGGGCCTGGTGTTTTTGCTGACCCTGCCCGCGCTGATTGGCTACCTGACCGCCGCCCGCCTGCAACTGGTGCGCCGCCAAGAGTTTGCCCTGCGCCAGCGCCTGAGCGAGGCCAATGCCGCGCTGGAGGCCGAGGTGGCCCGGCGCGTCGCGCTGGAAGCCGAGCTGCAGCGCCAGGCCACCACCGATCCGCTGACGGATTTGGTGAACCGGCGCGAATTGAACCGGCGCTTTGCCGTCGAACTGGCGCGCACGCAGCGCGAGGCCAAGCCGCTGGCCATCGTCCTCATCGACCTGGACCACTTCAAGCGCGTGAACGACACCTACGGCCACGCGGCGGGCGACGAGGTGCTGCGCACCCTGGCGCGGCTGAGCGAGGCCTGCTTTCGTACCGTCGATACCGTGGGCCGCCTGGGCGGGGAAGAGTTTGCCGCCCTGCTGCCCGGCGCCGATCTGCACAGCGCCGCCCAGGCCGCCCGCCGCCTGGCCGAGCGCCTGGGCAGCACACCCATAGAGCATGCGGGCCAGCGCATCACCGCCGGCATGACCGTGGGCGTGGCCCAGCGCCTGCCCGAAGAAACCACGCTGGAAGCCATGCTGGAACGCGCCGACGCCGCCCTGTACGCTGGCAAGCAAGCCGGGCGCGGGCGCACCATGCTGGCCCTGCCCGATGGGGGGCACTGGGAGTTTGTGCAGGCGCCCCCGCATCAGGCTTTATAGGTGGACAGCAGGATACTGGTCTCGGTGTTGGCAATGCCGGGCGTGAGGCGGATGCGGCCCAGCGCCGCATCAAAGGCCTCCAGGCTTTCGGCCCGCAGCTCGGCCACGATGTCCCAGCGGCCATTGGTGGTGTGCAGCGTGCCCACCATGGGCTCGCCGCGCAGGGCGCGGATGATCTCGGGCGCAGCATTGCCCTCTACGGCAATGCTCATCCAGGCGCGGATGCGGTGGGGCTCCGAATCAGGCCGCAGGCGCACGGTGTAACCCACGATCACACCGCCCTCTTCCAGTTTGCGCAAGCGGTTTTGCACCGTACCGCGCGAGACGCGCACCTTCTGCGCCAGCAGGGCCACGGGGGTTCGGGCGTCGGCCCGCAGCAGGCTGAGGATTTCGCGGTCGGTGTCGTCCAGTTTGATCATGGTGCGTGTAGTGGTTGGCGTTTTGCCAGATTTTGCAGCATTTTGAACTGTTTGCGGGCTTTTTGTTAGCCAAATATGTCCACACAATGGCCCCTGCTGCAACACCACCCCTTGCCTGTATGCCCGTGCATTCACCCCAAGCCCCCACCGCCGTGGTCATGGTGCGCCCCCACCACTTCCACCCCAACCCAGAGACTGCGGCGGACAACGCTTTTCAGCATTCGGGCACTGCCCACCAGGATTCCACCATCGCGGCGCAAGCCCACACCGAAGTGACCGAAGCGGCGGCCCGCCTGGAGGCGGCCGGGGTGTGCGTGCACCTGTTCGACAGCCTGGACCCCGCCACGCCCGACGCCGTGTTCCCGAACAACTGGTTCTCCACCCACGCCGGCGGCCATGTGGCCATTTACCCCATGTACGCCCCCAACCGTCGGCGCGAGCGGCGCAGCGACATCATCGAGATGCTCAAAACCCGCTACCGCGTGCAGGACGTGATCGACTACTCGGGCCTGGAGCAAGACGGCATGGCCCTGGAAGGCACGGGCGCCATGGTGCTGGACCACATCGGCCGCGTGGCGTACACAGCGCAATCGCACCGCGCCGACCCGGTGGCGCTGGAGCGCTTTTGCACGCATTTCAACTTCGAGCCCATGGCCTTTGCCACCGCAGACGCCCAGGGCCAGCCCTGCTACCACACCAATGTGATGCTGTGCGTGGGCACCGACTTTGCCATTGGCGGGTTTGACCTGATCGGCGACCCGGCTCGGAGAAACGCCGTATGCGCACGCCTGCGCGAGAGCGGGCGCGAACTGGTGGCCCTGGATGCCGCGCAAATCGCCGCCTTTGCGGGCAATGCGCTGGAGCTGACGGGGGCTGGCGGGAAACGGTTATTGGCGCTCTCTACCACCGCCTTGCACAGTTTGAGCAGTGTCCAAAAAACCACCATCGAGCGCAGCGCCACCCTCCTGCCGCTGCACGTGCCCACTATCGAACTGGCGGGCGGTTCGGTGCGCTGCATGCTGGCGGGCATTCACTTGGCACAGCGCCCCATCTAGGAGCAAAAAAACCTCACACCGCAGCCCCCTCGCGCCGCACCAGCCGCCACGCCACCTGCGCCAGCCAGGCCAGCGCCAGCACCGCCGCCACACCCACCAGCCAGGCGCCCAGGCGGGCCTGGTCGTCTTGCAGGTAGGCATTGCACAGGCGCAGGGGCGAATCGATGTAGAGCTGGCCGACGACCACGGTCATGGACAGCACATTGCCCAGAAAAAAGCCCTGCACCACCAGCCCCGCCACGCCCCACGAAGCGCGCAGCGCAGCGCCTGCGCACAGCAGCGCCGCGCATTTGGCCAACTCCACCATGGGGACGCGCAACGCCAAGTCCAGCACGCGCGGCACCATGAGCACGGCCAGCACCACGCCCACCCCCACCAGGCCGCTGATGCCGTGCGCATTCCAGCGCGCCAACCCCACGCGCCCACGGGGCGGCACAGCGCCCAGGGCCAAGGCGCCTGCCAGCATCCACAGCGGAAACTGCAGCAGCATGTGGCGCCACATGGTGGCTTCCATCCAGCCGCGCACAGCGGGCCAGGCCAGCAAAAAGCCCAGGGCCAGCGCTGCTGCCGATTGCCTGGCGGGCGTGAAGCGGCCCGCGCATTCCGCCATGGCCAGAGGGTGGCCGTGCAGCACCGCGGCGGTCTTCATGTCGAACCTTTGCGGGCCAGGTGGCGGGCGTAGTCCAGCGCCAATGTCTGTTCGGCCAGATCAAAAATGCGCACCATGCGGCCCTTGGAATCGAACACCAACAGCGCGGCGTTGTGCTCGTAGTCGCCCCGGCCATCGGGCACCACCACCACGCCCAGGCGCTGCAGCAATGCGGCCTGCTGCTGGCCGTCTGGCACGCGCACAAAACGCCACAGCGCCGGGTCGGCCCGCAGGCCTTGCGCGTAGGCCGCCAGTACAGGAGGATCGTCGTGCGCACCGTCAAAGCTGATGGACAGCAACCGCACCCCGGGGTTGGGCTGGCTGTGCAAGGCCGTTTGCAATTGCTGGAAGCTGCTGCCCAGCGACAGGCACACGGTTTGGCAGCGGGTGTAGAAAAAATCGACGACCGTCACACCCTTGTCCTGGGCCAACAGCGCGGGCAAATCTGCCGCCGCCACCCCCGGGCCCTGCACGGCCACGGCGGGGGCAGGCACGGGGCGCAGCGCCACCTCCAGGCGGCGCGCGCCCTCGTCCGTCCAGACCTGAAAATCGCAGGTCAGCCAGTGCGCCGCGGCGTAGCCGCCCAGCACCAGCAGCAGGCTTAGAACGGCGGTGCGCAGCATGGGGCGCTCCTTGGCTTACTTGGCCAGGGCCTTGAGCGCCTCGCCGCCTTCAAACGGCGTGCTGCGGTCGCTGGCCTTGCGTTCCTGGGCAAACAGGTCTGCGGCCATAGCAGCGGCTTTGTTGCTCCAGCCGCCGCGGATATAGCTGGCCAGCGCCGCCAGTTCGTCGTCGCTCAACTGCTGGAAGCTGGGCATGGCGCCCTGGTATTTGGCGCCCTTGACGGTGATGTCTCCGGTGATGCCATGCAGCAGGATGTTGGCCAGCACGCGCGCGTCACCCTGCACCCATTCCGATCCATCGAGCGGCGGGAACACGCCCGGCAGCCCCGCACCCGTGGCCTGGTGGCAGGCAGCGCACTGGGCGGCAAACAGGGCCTTGCCATCGACCGCGGCGCCTGCGCTGCCTGCCGCGGCCGGTGCAGGGCCGGCCAGCTCGGCACGGGTGCGTTGGTCGCCAAAGGCGGACAGGTTCAGGGGTTCGGTGGACAGGATGTACACCACCGCCCACAGCACCATGCCCAGGGCCACGGCCAATGCGGCAATGGGCATGGGGCGGATGGCCTCTTCAGGGTCTTCGTTCTCGCGCGCCTGGGCGCGGGTTTCCTGGTCTTGGCTCATGCTGGCTGTCCTTTCAAGAGGCGGGCTGGGCGGCGGCGGCAGGCGCGGCGGCATCGCGCGGCTCGGGCGGCAGCACGGGGTAGTCGCGTTTGAGCGCTTGCAGGTACTTCACCAAATCCAGCACTTCGGGCTTGGGCACCACCACCTTGCCTGCGGGGGCTGTGCCGGGCGGCAGGTTGAGGGTTTCTTCGCCAGGGTCGGCCTTGTCTTTCACGTCGAACAAATACGGATAGGACGGCATGATGGAGCCCGGCACATAGGCCCGCGGCTGGTAGATGTGGCCCAGGTGCCAGTCCTTGCTGGGCTGGCGCACGCCGATGTTGAACAAGTCCGGCCCGGTGCGCATGCTGCCCAGCAGGTGGGGCTTGTCGTAGTAATAGTCGCCCGGCACCGAGGCGCGGCCCCAACCGCGCTTGGCGTCGGGGGCAAAGCTCTCGGAGCGCGGCTGCTGGCTGTGGCAGTACATGCAGCCGTTGGCAATGTAGCTGTCGCGCCCGCGCAGTTCGGCGCTGGTGTAGGGCTTGAGGCCTTCGGGCGGCTTGACGTCGCTGACCTGGATGTAAGGCAGGATGACCAGGGCCGAGACGGCGATGGCAAAGGTCACCATCGCACCAGCGGTGAGTTTGACTTCATTCTCCATGGACGAGCTCCAGGGCCTTGGGTTGTTGGGTGAACAGCGCGGCACCGGCGCGCTGGGGGCCAAAGCGCAGCGCCATGGCCAGGAAGTGGAAGACGAAGACGATGTGGCTGGCCACCATCAATCCGCCGCCCACGCTGCGCCATTGCAGCCACGGAATGGTGACGGCCACCGAATCCATGAAGGGGCGCGAGGCGTCCAGCATGGCCAGGCCTTGCAGCCAACCGCCATAGGTCAGGCCAACAAAGTAAATCGTGATGCCGATGGCGGCCAGCCAGAAGTGCCAGGAAATCAGCTTGGGGAAGGGCCACTCCCAGTGCAGGATGCGCGGCATCATGAAGTAGATGGCGCCAAACAGCACCATGGTGACGAAGCCATAGGCGCCCAGGTGGGCGTGCGCCACCGTGAAATGCGTGAAGTGCGCCACCTGCTGCACCGAGCGCAGCGCCTCGAACGAGCCCTGCA
>CAZRFF010000057.1:0-10097 GCA_964599265.1 uncultured Simplicispira sp.
GTCCTGGATGTTGTTCATCCACTGGTTGTAGGTGTTGACCCAGTTCTCGGGCACAAAGCTCACCTGGCCGCTGGTCACGGCGTCGATGGCTTTTTGCGCGATGCTCTTGCCGGTGGTGTCGCCTTCGCCCACCTTGTTCATGGCCACGAACCATTGGTCGGTCAGCATGGGCTCGATGACCTGGCCGGTGCGCGTGCAGATGGGCACCATGAGCTTGTGCTTCTTCACCTCGACCAGCAGGCCCAGGGCTTCCAGGTCGGCCACCACCGCCTTGCGCGCCACGAAGCGGTCCATGCCGCGGTATTTCTCGGGGGCGTTGTCGTTGATGGTGGCTGTGAGCGTCAGCACGCAAATCATCGGCAGCTTGTGGCGCTGGCCGACGGCGTAGTCGTTCTGGTCGTGCGCGGGCGTGACCTTGACCACGCCGGTGCCGAACGCCTTGTCCACATAGGCGTCGGCAATCACCGGAATCTCGCGCTCGCACAGCGGCAGCTTGACCATTTTGCCGATCAGGTGCGCGTAGCGCTCGTCCTCGGGGTGCACCATCACGGCCACGTCGCCCAGCATGGTTTCGGGGCGGGTGGTGGCCACCACCAACTGGCCGCTACCGTCGGCCAGCGGGTAGGCGATGTGCCAGAGCGAGCCGTCTTTTTCTTCGTTCTCCACTTCGAGGTCGGAAACGGCGGACTGCAGCTTGGGGTCCCAGTTCACCAGGCGCTTGCCCCGGTAGATCAGGCCCTGTTCATAAAGTTTGACGAAGGTTTCGGTCACCACCTTGGAGAGTTTGTCGTCCATGGTGAAGTACTCGCGGCTCCAGTCCACGGTGTCACCCAGGCGGCGCATTTGCGTGGTGATGGTGTTGCCGCTTTTTTCCTTCCACTCCCACACCTTCTTCACGAACTCGGGGCGGCCCAGGTCGTGGCGGCTCACGCCTTGTTCTTGCAGTTGGCGCTCCACCACGATCTGCGTGGCGATGCCCGCGTGGTCGGTGCCCGGAATCCACGCCGTGTTGCAGCCCAGCATGCGGTGGTAGCGCGTCAGGCTGTCCATGATGGTCTGGTTGAAGGCGTGGCCCATGTGCAGCGTGCCCGTCACGTTGGGCGGCGGCAACTGGATGGCGAATGCCGGCTGCCCGGCCTGCGGTGCGCCCGTGCCCCGAAAGCCGGCCTGGCCGTAGCCGCGCTTTTCCCACTCCGGCCCCCAATGGGCTTCCAGGGCGGCTGGCTCGAAGGATTTGGCGAGGGTTTGCAGTCCGGGTTGGGCGGGAGGCGGCGAGGGGGTATTGGCAGACATGGCTAATCGGTGGAAAGGAAGCCCATGATTTTACCGGGCTGCCACCAAGGCCTTGGCGTGCCATGGATTGCTGGAAAACGGCCTGCCGGGCTCAATACCTTTGCGTTTGGCGCAAATGGTCCAGCAATGCCTGTACGGTGGTTTCGGCCGACGCCAGGGCGCCTTCTTGCCAGCCATTGAGGGGCGACAGGGCATCACCGGCCCAAAAAATGGGGGGAATGCCTTGCTGTAAGCGCTGCTGGGCGCGCGCGGCCGTGGGCGGTAGGCGGTAGGCGGCAGCCCCGATGAAGGGCTGGTAGGACCATTGCACCGCCAGCGGCTGGCCCCAGGGTTGGCGGGCTTGCCGCGATGCTGGGCGCAAGAGTGCGCGGGCCTGGGTGAGGGTTTGGGATAAGGGGCCTTGGGCAAAACGCTGGATCCATGGCCCGTTGCCATACACGCAGGCAATCCGCTGGATGACGGGCTCGCGCCCACTGGGGGGCAGGATGAGCGCAGGCCCAGTGCCCGCGGTGAAAGCGGCCCAGGAGCCATCGGTTTCCAAGCCGATTTTGATGGCATCGGCCTTTTGCGCCTGTGGGATGCCGTGCTGCAATGCAGGAAATCCATCCATGCGCAAATGGGGCAGCAGGCCCAGCGGCAAGGCCAGGATGGCGCAATCGGCCTCCAGCCGCACCAGACCCGTGGCGCTGCGTGCCCATACCACCACCCCTGTGGGGTCAGGCAGGGTGCCGCGCTCCAGACCCAGCACTTGGGTGCTGGTACGCACGGGGCTGCGCAGTGTCCGGGCCAAGGCCAGGGGCAAAGCGTCCATGCCGCCCGCTGGCTGCCAGGCGGTGGCGGTGTTTTCTGCACCGGTAGCAGTCAGAGGCTCCAGGGCCACACCCAGGCGATCTGCGCAGCGCAGCACCCGCTGGTGTACCGGCAAAATGCGCCAGGGTCCGGCATTGAGGTACTGCCCCTCGGAGAACGTGCAGCGCTGCGGCGGTTGCCCCGGCTGGCCGGGGATGGCATTGCCAGGGCGCACCGTCCAGTTGCGCCCGCCGATGCGGTGGCTGGCTTCCAGCACGGTCACCCGCAGGTCGGCCTGCTCCAGCAGCCAAGCCGCATACAGGCCCGCCATACCGGCCCCGGCAATGATGATCTGGGGAGGCGGCGTCCTGCCAGGTTCCTGGCCTGAAGCCCGGGTGCCCGCATACGCCAGCCCGCCCAGAATCAACTGCCTGCGGCGCCATGGGGGGTGGGGGTGTGCGGACATAATCCAAGCATGCCATTACGACGGGTGCTTCGCATTGTTGCTGTTTTTGGGGCGCTGTGCCTGTGGGTCTGGGGCGCACAGGCGGAGGGGCGTTTGGATGCCATCCGCGCGCGGGGGCACCTGGTGTGCGGCGTGGCATACGAAGACCCTGGTTTTGCCTTGCGCCAGCCCGATGGCCACTTTGAAGGGTTGGAAATAGACCTGTGCCGCGCCCTGGCCGCTGCCGTGTTGGGTTCGGCAGACAAGGTGCGTTTCATGGCCTTGGATACCGTGCACGAATTTCTGGCTGAACCCCGCATGGACTTGGTCTTTCACCGCTTGAGCTGGGCGCTGACGCGCGAAGCGCCGGGGCAGTTGGCGTTTGGCCCGGTGTACTTTTTTGAAGCCGGCACACAGAACCGGCTGGAGCCCCTGGCGCCTTTGCTGCGCAGCGGCGATGAAGGCCTTGCCCGCACCGTGCGCTGGGTGGTGCAGGCCTTGCTGGAAGCGGAACTGCTGGGCATCAACAGTACCCGCGCCCGGCAAATGCCTGCTACGCCTTGGCCTGGAGCAGAAACCGGCATGGCCCTGGATTTGCCAGCCGATTGGGCGCTGCGCATGGTGGCCCAGGTGGGCAACTACGCAGAAATTTATGACCGCCACCTAGGCCCCAAGGGCGCGCGGGCATTGCCACGCGGCCCCAACCGGCTGTGGCGCGATGGGGGCCTGATGGTGCCGCTGCTGGTTCACTGAGCGCCGCTGGGCTTGAGCAGAATGTCCACGGAATGCACCCCCGTGGTGCGCCGGGGGATGGCCACCGGACGGGCCAGCACGTAGCCGCGCTTGCGGATGTCGATGCGGATTTTTTCCGGATTCACCTTGCCGCCCAGGTTCTCGATCCAGCCATGCACATCGGGGGTGCGGTAGTGGCCAGGGCGGTCGTTCTTGACAGGGATGGTCATGCCCAGGTCTTCGGCAATCACCAGCACCTGCACCTCGTCCACATAGCGGCCCTGGGTGTCTTTGATGTTGCCGGCGTACACCAGGGCGTTGGGGTTGTTGGCGTCGCTGCGGCCCTGCGGAAAGAAAAAAGGCGTGCCATTGGCCCAGGCCCCCAGTGAGCAACTGCACAACAGAGCCAACAGTGAACGGCGCAAAAACGGGGTCATTTGAAGAACCAATGGCTTTCGTGAAGGCACACCGTGGTGACAAGCAGCAGGGCGCCTGCCCATACGGTATCGGCGGGCAGGCGTTCTGTCCAGCGGCGGGGGATCAGCAGGGTGGCGGCGCCGGCCAGCAGGCCGATGGATTTCCAGCCAAAGTAGGTAATGCCGGGGCCCAGGTTTTCGGGCTGGGGCAACCAGTGCCATTCGCCCACCATGGGGTAGTAGTAAAACAGCGTGACGTTTTGCGAATACGCCAGCACATAGGCCAGGCCCGCAACCAATGCGGCGAGCGTTTTGTGCCCCAATGGGAATGTAAAAAGCGCCATCAGAAACCCACCCCTTTCAGGTTGTTGAGCAAATGCCCGGCCAGCAGCGCATACCAGACGATGGCGACCAGCAGGGTAGAGAGCACGCGGCGGCTGCGTGCCAGGGCGGGGTCGAGCGGCGCTTGCCACAGGCTCCAATAGGGCCAGAGCAAGAACAGGCCCAGCGCCACCAGGTGTTCCTTGATTTCGAACACCCCATTCCAGGGCCAGAGTTGCAGATCGAACAGCATGGTTTTCACGTCCACCCGGTAAGGGCCGTACAGCACGTCGCCCAGCAGCATGGTGAGCACATAGCTGATGGCGATGGACTTGGCATACAGGGGTGCGCGCACCGCGGCAATGCTGGTCCAGACACCCGCAGGCCGACCGGCGCCGCCTGCCGGTGCCCGGCGCCAGGTGGATGCCGCCTGGTGGGTGATGGCGCCCACCAGGAACAAGGAACACACACCGTGCAGCAGCAATAAGAAAATCATCATGGGCGTCTCCTTTTCATGTGCGTAACTGGCGCAAATGCGGCAGTGCCATGGCCGCCAGCAGGGCCGCGCACGCCAGGCCCAATCCTGCGATGGCAATGGCCTGGGTGGTATGGGTGGCGCGCACCAGTGCGCCAGCGGCTACGCCCGAAGCGGCTGGCACCACTTGCGAAATGATGGAATAAATGCCCATGATGCGCCCGCGCAGCGCCTCGGGGGCCTGGCCCTGGATGCCTGCGACCACGTAGCTGATGACCATGCCGCCCAGCAAGCCCATGCCGCCCAAAGCCATGGCCGATGGAACAGCGCTGCTCCAATAGGCCAGCGATGCAAACAGCAGGCTGGCGCAGAAGGTGCCCGCCAAAATGGCCGCCCCGTGGCGCAAGCGCTTGCCCAGCAGCAGGGCGCCAATGCCGCCCGCAATCAAGGACAGCGCCATCAACCCCAAATAGGCGCCGCGCTGCAGCTCCGTGAGGCCCAGCACCTCGCGCGCCAGCTTGGGCAGCAGAATTTGCATGGGCCCCGTCATGGCGTAGGCCATGGCGGCGGCCAGGATGAGCTGGGCCAGCAGCGGATTGGCGCCCACGGCGGCAAAACCTTCGTGCAGATCGCGCACCCAGCCCTGGCTGGGGTGCTGGCTGCCGCGTGTGCGCAGGCCCAGCAGCAGCAAGGAAGACCCTGCAAACAAACCTATCCCCGTGGCAAACACCATGGGCCAGCCTTGGTGGCTGCGCACCAGGCCAATGAGCACGGGCGCCAGGCCAAAGCCCAGCAGCACCTGCAAGTTGAACACAATGGTGGCGGGTTTGAGTTTTTGGGGGGGCGCTATTTGCCCCAAGGCGGCCAGCCGGGCCGGCCCTACAAAAGACCAGGCCAGTCCGCCCAGAAAGGCCGAGCACAGCGTGCCGGCGACCGGGCCCAAGGCCCCCGCGTCGGTCCACCACAGGCCCAGCAAGCACAGCACGAACAAACCCTGGGCGGCGTGGATCACGCGGGTGGGGGCGATGCGGTCGCACAGCACCCCGGCAAACCAGCCGAACACGATGGAGCTGCCGAACGACAGACCAAAGCCCACGCCCGAGAGCCAGTCGGAACCAACCTTTTCCTGCAAGTACAGGATGACCGCATAGTTGACCATGTGCCCGCCGGTAAACGCCAGCAGGCAGGAGAGGTAAAAGCGCAGCATGGGATTTCTAGCGGGGGGTGATCTCGATCAGCGTGGGCTGCGCGTCCTCGATGTGCCAGCTGGGAAAGGAGGCATTGGTCACGTACACCTGCCCTTGGGGGGAAATCTCCACATCGCGGGTGAATGTGACATGGCGCTGCATGGGGTACATGCTCCAGGCGCCCGTGGCAATGTCGTAGCGGTAGATGGAGTCGGAGTTGGTGCCGTTGACCCAGACCTGGTGGCGGGCTTTGTCCACGTTCAGGGAGTAGGGCGTGTCGCTGCCCTTGGGCACCACGGGCAAGTCCAGGCGGGTGAATGCGCCGCTCTTGGGGTCGTAGCGCACGATTTGCGATTCGTTGAAGGCCACGATCCACAGGTTGCCGTCCTTGTCGCTGCGCAGGCGCCGCGGGCCTTTGAAGGGGGTTTTCACCATGGTCACCGTGCCGGTGGCGGGGTCTACGCTGGCCAGCTCGTCGGTGTGCAGGCGGGCCACCCAGGCCTTGCCGTCGGGGGTCACGTCAATGCCGTAGGGCAGGGGAACGCCGGTGGATTCATGGTCTACCTTGACGTAGTTGGCAATGGGGATGCCCCATTCGAGCAATTGGAAGATGAAGGGCGTGAGCTTGACGGTGATGCGCTCCATCAGGCTGCGAAACGGCAAATCGTAGAGCGTGTACTTTTTGGTGGCCCGGTCGTACATGCCGATCTGGTTGGAGAGCGCCAGCGTGAACCACACGCGGTCTTTGGCGTCAAAGCGCACGGTGTGTGGGTAAAACCCCCCTTCCATGTCGTGGTAGGTGAAGGCCTTGGTTTGGGGGTCGAACTCGATCAGGCGCCGCTGGTACGAGGGGGTGATGAAGATGTGGTGGTCCTTGGGTGATTCGGCCAGCGAATGGATGCCCTGGGTGGTTTCGTGCTTGGGAAAGTCGTGCAGGCGGCCGGCCAGCAGGCCGCCGAGCTTCTCCCCCGGCTGGGGGGCGATTTTGTAGACGGTGTATTCGCCCGTGGCGGGGTTCACCTCGTACACCCGGTCTTGCAGGTTGTCGCCCACGTACACCATGCCGTTGGAGTGCAAGAGCAGGTCGTGCATTTGCGACATGCTGTCGCCAATGGGCAGTTCGCGGATGGTGGCTTGCGAAAGGGATGCGTCCCACGGCGTGCCCGCCGGCACCAGCGCCGGGTTGGCGTGGATGCTGCGCCAATGTGATTCCAGCAGCGAAGGGATGAGTTTTTGCCCTTCGCTGGAGAGCCGGGCCCCATAGCGCAGCATGCGGGCAATGGCGGTTTTCCATTCCTCGGCCGAGCGTTCACGGCGCAGCAAAGGCCCGCCCTGCTGGTGGCAGAAATTGCACTGCAGCATGAATTCTTTTTTCAAGTTCACGTCACCCAGGTCGATGGTGGACGACCAGGCGTTGGCCGGCTGTTGGTCGGCCAGGGCAGCGGGGTCGGTTTCTACCGCCATGACCAGCGCTTTGCTGCCCAGGGCGGTAGAAGGCACGGTCAGGTCTTGGTAACCGGGCTTGCGAAGCCGGATTTTCCAGGGGTGCTCGGCGGCTGGAATGTCGGTGCGGCCCAGCTTGTCGGTAAAGCGGGCCACCTCGATGTAGGCTTGCTGCCGCTTGCCGTTGCTGGGGTAGCCGTTGTCGGAGGTGTCTACAGCGGCTGCGGCCACGGGTTGGCGGCTCACCATCACGGTGGGCAGCGGCTTGCCAGCGGTGTCGGTCACGGTGATGGGTACCGCTTGCGCAGACCAGGAGAGCAAGGCCGCAGCCATCGCCCCGGCGCCCCACAAGGCCGTTTTGCGGTTTTTCAGGAATGGATGCATGGTTCGCCTTTGGGGGTGTGGTTCATAAATTCCGCCTGAACGCGCTGCTTCATGGTGCGGGCGTAAAAACCTGGGGCCAGTTTGCTGACCCACCAGGCCAGGCGTGAGGTGCGGTCGGGCAGCAGCTGTTTTTTGCCTTGCTGCAGGGCGGTGAGGATGTGCCGGGCGATGTCCTCGGGTGCGGATTCGCCGCCCGTGGTGATGCGCGCTGTGGCGGCTGCGCCCCCCGTGCCCCCCAGGCCTGCTGCGCCAATCCCTGTGGCAATGAAGGAGGGGCTTACCAAGGTGACCTGCACGCCCTGGTCTTGTACCTCGGTGCGCAAACTGTCAAAAAAACCATGCAGCGCGTGCTTGCTGGCGCTGTAGCCCGTGCGCCCCAGCAAGGGGGCGTAGCCCGCCACGCTCGTAATGGCAGCGACCACGCCTTGGCGGGCCAAAAGCTCAGGCAGGGCGGCATGGGTCATGTACACGGCACCCAGAAAATTCACTTCCATCACCGTGCGGATGACGGCAGGGTCGGTGTCTGCAAACAGGCTGCGGTGCGAAATGCCCGCGTTGTTGACCAGCGCATCCACGCTGCCCCAGGTGGACACGGCCTGGGTGATGGCGTTGGTGCAGGCCTGGGGCTGGGTGATGTCGCACACGGCCACGGCCAAATGGCGGGTGTCGGGGAAGGTTTGTTCCAGCGCCGCCAGCGCCGTGGCATCGCGGTCCAGCGCAAACACCTTGGCGCCTTCTTGTAAAAAAACGCCTACCAGCGCCCGGCCCAATCCACCGGCTGCACCGGTAATGACCACGCTGCGTCCTTGGAATGAACGCATGCTCAGGACTCCTGGTGGCGCTGGCTGTGGCGTGCCAGGCGGTAGAGGTTGAACACTTCGGCCGAGGTGTAATGCGGTGTGTAGCCAAACACCTGTTTCAGCCGGGTGTTGAGCAGCACGGGCCGGTAGCGCAAAAAGTCGAGCTGTTCGGGGCCGTATTGCGTTAGCCCCAGGGGCTTGAGCAGGGCCAGGGCCGAGCGCAGCAGGCCTGCGGGCAAGACCAGGCAGCGCTTGCCCAACCGCAGGGCAATTTCTTGTATGGTGAGCGCCCCGTCGCCCGCCACGTTGAAAATGCCCGCAGGGCCTTCGCCTACGGCACGCACGATGATGTTGACCACATCCTGGTCCCAGATGAAGACAAAGGGGCTGTCTGATCCACGGATGGCCAGCAGCCGGGGTTTTTCAAACAAATCGGTGATCTGGTTGTGCACCGTGGCACCCAAAATGGTGCCGATGCGCAGCACCACCTGCTCCAGTGCGGGGTGGTTTTGCCGGTACTCGGCCAGCATGTCTTCGACCAGCCGTTTGTGGTGGGAATAGGCAAACACCTCGTTGCCGCGCACGGGCATGTCTTCGGTCAGCCAGGGGGCGTTGTCAGGGTGGTAGCCATAGGCTGCGCCGCTGGAGGACACCACGATGCGCTTGACCCCGTTGCGCACGCAGGCTTGCAGCACGTTGCGTGTGCCATTGACGTCCACGTCGTATTCAAATTCACGCCGGCTGCCCTTGCCGGGGGTGACGATGGACGCCAGGTGCACCACGGTGTCGATGCGGTGGCGCGCCATGGCGTCGGCCAGGTGCGGATCGCGGATGTCGGCCTCTTCGTAAACCACGCCGGGCAGGCGCTCGCTGCTGGCGCGGATGTCGTGGGCGACGAGGCAAGCGGTGCTGCCTGCCAGGGCCGGATCGGCCAGACGGGCCACCACCTGGCGGCCCAGATAGCCGCTGGCGCCGGTGACGAGAATGCGGTGTGCTGTCATGGTGTGATTCCCTGGATGGCCGTGGGCCTGGGGTCTGCCGGTTCGCGGCGCCGCCAGAACAGTGCCAGGGTCATTCCGGCCACGATGTGCCAGATGCCCCACCAGGCGGTGACGATGGCCATGCCGCCCAGGCCATTGAAGAAATTGAAAATCAAAATCAGCCCCAGCCCCGAGTTCTGGATGCCCATTTCAAAGGTGATGGCGCGGCGGTCGCGCTCGGGCAGGCCCAGGGCGCTGGACAGGCCATAGCCCGTGGCCAGGGCCAGCAGGTTGTGCAGGAACACCACCAGCAGCACAAACTGGATGTAGGCCAGAAAGTGCTTGAAGTTGGCCGCCAGGGCGCCCACGATGAAACCCACCAGCACCAGCAGGGAGAGCCATTTCATGGGCTTGTGGATGCGCTGGGTAAACCGGGGGTAGCGGTGCGCCACCCACATGCCCAGCACCAGCGGCACGCCCAGCAGCAGCACGATCACTTCGAGCATTTCCCAGGGGCTCATGGCCACCTCTTTCATCAGGCCGCTGGTGATGGGGTGCAGGTTGCCCCAGAAAGCAAAATTCAGCGGGGTCATCACCATGGCCACGGCCGTGGACAGGGCGCTCACGCTGACCGACAGCGCCGTGTTACCGCGCGAAAAATGCACCAGGAAGTTGGAGATGTGCCCCGCCGGGCAGGACGACACCAGAATCATGCCCAGCGCGATGCTCGGCTGCGGCTGCAGGATCCAGACCAGCACATTGGTCATGGCCGGGAACTGCACATGGTGCCCGAGCAAGCCCAGCGCCAGGGCCTTGGGGGTTTTCAGGGCAC
>CAZRFF010000058.1:0-10085 GCA_964599265.1 uncultured Simplicispira sp.
CGCATTGCCCCACAGGCCGCTGGCGACGGCGTTGTGCATCAGGCTGCGGTGCGGGTGCATGCAGCCCTTGGGCAGTCCGGTCGTGCCGCTGGTGTAAGGCAGCACTGCCAGGTCTTGCGGCCCAACCACCAAAGCAGGCGCCGCCGTGCTGCAAGCCATGGCACCCTCCCACGCGTGCACGGCGCCCCCATCGATCGAAGGAAGCGGATGGCGTGCTTGCAGCCAGCCATTCCAGGCCGCAGGCGGCGCATCATCGCCCGCAGCGGCAGGATCAAACGCATCGGTGAACTGTGTCACCAACAAATGGGCCAGGCGCTGCCCAGGCTCCAGGGCCTGGTTGGCCTGCGCCAGTTCAGCAGCCAAATCCCCCGTAGTGATGGCCACACGTGCCCGCGAATCGGTGATGTAGTGCTTGAGCTCTTCGGCCCGGTTCATGGGATTGACCGGCACCACCACCGCGTTGGCCCGCAAAATCGCAAAATGCGCCATGACCAGCTGCGGGCAGTTTTGCATGCAGAGCAACACCCGGTCACCCTGCCGCACACCCAACCCATGCAGGTACGCTGCCAAGCGCTCGGCCCCATCCTGCAGCGCCTGGTAACTCGTCTGGCGCCCAAAGAAGACCAGCGCGGCCTTGTCCGGATAACGGCGCGCACTGATGGCCAGGTTATCCCACAGGGATGTCTGGGGAGGACGAATGGAAAAGGGAAGACGCCGAGGCCAAAAACGGTGGTGCGCAAACATGGACAACTCCTTTGCTTGCGCAGTCTAGGCAAGCGCCACAAAGCGCCAATCGGGTTTCCCCTTGGAGGGTGTCACCTGGGAGTCAAGCCGGGCAAAGAAAGAAAAGCCAGGAATATGGGCCCTTTTCCGCCCTATTGAGAATCAGGAAAAGATGGAACATCGGACCACGGCGCACCAGCCCATCTGGGATCAGCAAGCCGACGAAGGAGCCCCAACATGCTTGACGTTTCACAAGTCTCATCCCTGCTGCAATCTTTGGGGGTGAACCCCAGCGTGGCCTCCAAGGCCGTGGAACGCACTGCCAGCAAAGCAGGCACCGATGCGCAGGCATTTTTGAAAGAGCTGCAAAAATCCTTGCAAGAACTCAGTCCCGCCTCCGCAGACAAAACCACCGCCGCCCAAACCGCCAATGCGGCAACCACGCCCACAGCAGCGTCTGACACGGCCGCCGATCAACAATCCACGACCACCGCCAAGGCCCCGTTTGGTTCCTTTGAAGAATTCAAAGCCTGGGAAAAGGGCCTGGGCAGTACCTTTGCCAGCGACTACCAGCCGCCGGACTACATCCGGATGATTTCGCTGGCATTAACGGGTGGAGACGCCGATGCCTTCAAACGGTATGTGTTCTTCAAGAACAACCCCCAGTACGCGGTCGATTACGAATCCATCCGCAGCGGGAATCTTTCAAAATTCCCGACCGACAGCTCCACATTGGTCAAGAGCGACCTCTCGGCCATGGATGAAACAACAGCCGCCTACTACAAGAAAAACCCCAGCCAATTGCTTGCAGCAGAAGGGTTCAACATGGACCCCACGCTCCTGAAAAAACGGATGGAGGGCGACACCCAGGGCATGGGCGACCCCGACTGGCTCACGTCCCACCGCTGGACGGCCAACGGAGTGGTCGAAAGCAATAACCGCGTGCTCTACGCCCAAGCCGACTATATTGGCCTGGATGGCAAGGGCGCAGGCACCTACCGGCTCGCCAAATACGACACAGCCACCGGGAACATCTTGGATTTGGATGGAAGGTTGTATGACCCGATCACGGGGGAAGCGCAGGCTTGAGCTGCCTTGGTGATCTCCACTCGGTCATCAACGGATAATCGTAAGCCCCTACCTACGGCACCATCCCACCAAGTGTTCCGGCCGCCTGCTCAAGCCCGCCCAGGATGGCGTCGCGAACACGCGATGAAAAGTCTTGCGGCAAATCGGCTTGCACTTCGGCAATGGCGGCGGGAGTCCGGGCAAGGATTTCTTCGATGATCGGCTCGGCAGTCTGCGCATAGCCGGCCTTCTGCGCCGTGCTGTTGAAGTGCCTGCGCTGGATGCCTTGCATCTCGTAATGCCGGTTCTTGCCGCGCAAGGCCATCGCCAACTTGATGTCATACGGCGACCACTGGTTGGAACCGTTGCCCAACACCGGATAGACCGACATCACGTCGTACAGCGGGGTCAACTGGAAACGACCGCGTGGCAGAAGCTGAATGCTGAAGTTCTTGGCATGGCCATCAGGCGCTCGCAGCAACCAGAACAGCACCTGCGCCGCCATCAACGTCTTCATGTCGGCCTTCACCGATTGCCGCAGTGTGCCAAACAACGCCTTGAGCCCTGGGCCGCCGTCGTTCTCATATTTGCGCCATGGCGAACAGCCCTCGACCTGGCAAAAGTCTTCCTGTGGCAGACGCATGAGCCACTGCCCATTGGGTGCCACGCGCCGGTCGAAACGCTCCACCACCAGCACGCGCTGCCCGCCGAAGGTCGCGATGCGGGCATCGGTCACCGGCAAGCCGTAGGCTTTCAACAACCGCAGGCACAGCCATTCGTTATCGACGGAGGTGCTGAAGTCCGCCCGCCGCCCACCCATCAGGCCCAGCGGGAGCTTGAAGATGTGGCTCGTCGGCGTGGCGCCACGCGGCGCGAACCATTGTCCGTCCCACCACAGGAAGGCCGTCTTCTCCTGCGCACCGGCCAGCGAGATGCGGAAGTCCGCCTCCGGGTCTCTGCCTGCAGCAAAGGCCTGCGGCGAAACGGTTTCGATCAGGTGCCGCTCGATATCCTCCTCGGACAGGGGCACGCCCGCGATGCGATCGAAGCCGGAGGGCACCTCGTCCTCATCCAGGATCTGGACGGCGCCCACGCAATCGCGCCCAATGGCCTTCAGCAAATCGAACGGCTCGGTCGAACCCGTCCTGAAGCGCTCGGCCACGCGGCGGCGGATCGCGTCACTATCCGGCAGAAGGTTGTCGAAGTAGTTGGCGACCTTCTCGCCCTTGACTGGCAAGTTCTGGAGGTTGAACGGCAGCGACAAGGACAGCGGCCGGCCAAGATCGGCAGCAAGCCAATCCGCGTCGTACTGCATCTCCATCTCCCCGCGGGCGGGAATCGTCCATCGCCCGACGCGAACACCGTTGGTCCAGATGGACAGGCTGCGGCTGTGCGATCGACGCCCCATTTTCACCAATCCGTGGTCGTCGACACCGCAGCCTGGTCCCGGGTCCCCACCGTCAACTCCAGGCCCAGCGCTGCGCACCATGCAAGGAGTTGCTCCACGCTCAGTTCGTGGGCATTGAGTTCCAAATGGGAGATCCGCGACTGGCTCAGGCCGATACGGCTGGCCAGCGCCGACTGGGTCAGCCCCTGCGCCTTGCGTGCGGCCTGCAGCGTCGCCCCCAATTGACCGGGAGTGATCAGCGGATGTGATGACAGCGCCATGGCAGCTACTCGGGATTCAGATAAATGCAATATAGCTGGAAAACAGATATACGTCAAATATCTGAAATACAACTAAAAATCTCTGGCTGCACCCAGTATCTGTAAGCCAAGCTTCAGTTGTTCGATCTTCACCGATACCTCCTAAGCTGATTCAATTCACCAATACCAGCGCGAGCATGTGCATCAGCCCACCAGCTCTTCAAGCGTACTCACCAGCCATACAGGTGCAACACGGAAGGCTGCGACGCATATTGCCGCACGCCATACCAGTCCAGCGCCGCCAAATCCTCCGAAGTCAGCGGCGTCCCCGGCGCCAACTGGGTTTAGAAGACATTTAGCTTGCTTTGATAAATCGTAGCCACACTACGATTTTCACAACTTTCCGAAGGGGAAGTCAATTTGACAGCACATTAAAAATCTCATCCCTTCCGCGCTGCCACGTCAGAAGTTCACTTGCGCCATCAGTCCAATCGACTATATGATTCGTATATTATTCATATAGGCTAAACCCATGGGAATCGTGAACATCGACGACGATCTGCACGATCAACTGCGCAAAGCAAGCGCCGTTTCGTGCCGGTCCATCAACGCGCAGGCGGCCTTCTGGATCAGGATCGGCATGCTGTGCGAAATGAATCCGACGCAGAGCTTCAACGAGATCGTTGCCCGTGAACTACAGGCCGCAGGCGTTGTGGCGCAACCTGTCAAGAGGGGGTCGGCATGACCAAGCGACCAGAAGAAATCGCGCTGCTGGCAGAGTCGGGGCGACTGCTGGCGCAGGTGTTCGGCCATCTTGATCGGCTGAACCTGATCGGTATGTCCACCATGCAGATCAACGATCTGGTCGAGAACCTGATCGTCCATGAACTCGACGCGCGCCCGGCCAGCAAAGGGCAATACGGGTACGCCTACGCGCTCAACGCCTCCCGCAACCATGTAGTCTGCCACGGCGTTCCTTCTTCTGCGGACATCCTGCAGGACGGGGACATCGTCAATTTCGACATCACATTGGAGAAGAACGGCTACATCGCCGACTCCAGCAAGACCTATCTGGTAGGTGATGTGGCGCCAGCGGCCCAGCGGCTCGTGCAGACAACCTATGAGGCAATGTGGAAAGGCATTCAAGCCGTCCACCCCGGTGCCACGCTGGGTGACGTGGGACATGCCATCGAACGGCATGCCCACCGCAGTGGCTATTCGGTGGTCAGGGAGTATTGCGGCCACGGCATCGGCCGTGAAATGCACGAGGAGCCCCAGGTGCTGCACTGGGGCAAGCCGCGAACCGGCTTGGTATTACGGGAAGGCATGGTGTTCACCATAGAGCCAATGGTGAACCAAGGCAGGCGGGCCGTCCAAACGGAGGATGATGGATGGACGGTTGTCACCCGCGACGGGCATCTATCTGCTCAGTTCGAGCACACTGTGGCCGTCACCGCGAGTGGAGTACGCGTCTTGACCTTGCGCTCCGACGAAAAGAAGCCACATTGAGATAGCCCCCCGAAGGACTTAAGTTCACTCCCACTCAATCGTCGCCGGAGGCTTGCTACTCACGTCGTAAGTCACCCGGTTGATCCCGCGGACTTCATTGATGATCCTGGAAGACACCTTCTTGAGTAGCGCATACGGTAGTTCGGCCCAGTCCGCCGTCATGAAGTCGCTGGTCTGCACGGCGCGCAACGCCACCACGTAGTCATACGTGCGCCCATCACCCATCACGCCCACGCTCTTGACGGGCAGAAAGACGGTGAACGCCTGGCTGGTCAGGTCGTACCAGGTCTTGCCGGTGGCTTCGTCGCGGAAGTTGCGCAGTTCCTCGATGAAGATCGCGTCGGCGCGGCGCAGCAGGTCGGCGTATTCCTTCTTCACCTCGCCCAAGATGCGCACGCCCAGGCCGGGGCCGGGGAAGGGGTGGCGGTAGACCATCTCGGGAGGCAGGCCCAGGGCCACGCCGAGTTCGCGCACCTCGTCCTTGAACAGGTCGCGCAGGGGCTCCAGGAGCTTGAGGCCCAGTTGCTCGGGCAGGCCGCCGACGTTGTGGTGGCTCTTGATGGTGACGGCCTTCTTGCTCTTGGCGCCGCCACTCTCGATCACGTCGGGGTAAATGGTGCCCTGGGCCAGCCACTTGGCGCCCTTGGCGCCCGCGCTGGTGAGCTTGGCGGCTTCCTGCTTGAACACGGTGACGAACTCGCTGCCGATGATCTTGCGCTTGGCCTCGGGGTCGCTCACGCCAGCGAGCTTGCCCAGGAAGAGTTCGCTCGCGTCCACGCGGATGACCTTGGCGTGGAGCTGGCCCACGAACATGTCCATGACCATGTCGCCTTCATTGAGGCGCAGCAGGCCGTGGTCCACGAACACGCAGGTGAGCTGGTCGCCGATGGCGCGGTGGATCAGCGCGGCGGCCACGCTGGAATCCACACCGCCCGACAGGCCCAGGATCACTTCCTCGTCGCCCACCTGGGCGCGGATCTTCTGCACTGCTTCCTCGATATGGTCGCGCATGATCCAGTCAGCTCGCGTGCCGCAGATGTCCAGCACAAAACGCTCCAGCAGCGCCCTGCCCTGCACCGTGTGTGTGACCTCGGGGTGGAACTGCACCGCGTAGAAGTGGCGCGCCTCATCGGCCATGCCAGCAATCGGGCAGCTATCGTTACCGGCCATGAGCTTGAAGCCCGGTGGCATTTCAGTGACCTTGTCACCATGGCTCATCCAGACCTTGAGCATGCCGTGGCCCTCGGGCGTGGTGAAGTCGGCAATGTCCTTCAGCAGGGCCGTATGGCCGCGCGCGCGCACCTCGGCATAACCAAACTCGCGGGTGTGACCCGCCTCCACCTTGCCGCCAAGCTGCTGCGCCATGGTCTGCATGCCGTAGCAAATGCCCAGCACGGGCACGCCCAGTGCAAACACGGCGTCGGGAGCCTTGTCATCCACCTCATACACACTGGCATGGCTGCCCGACAGGATCACGCCCTTGAGCATGCCGTCCTTGGCGTATTCACGCACCCAGTCGTCTGTCACATCGCAGGGATGCACTTCGCAGTACACATGCGCTTCGCGCACGCGCCGGGCAATGAGCTGGGTGACCTGGGAGCCGAAGTCGAGGATGAGGATCTTGTCGTGTTGCATAGCGATTTATAAAGAAATCGGCCTCTAGCGCCTGTGTATCAAGCGCCAGAGGCTATCAAAACTATAGCGTCGTGGAGTTCAGTCGGCGCGGTAGTTCGGGGCTTCCTTGGTGATCTGCACGTCGTGCACATGGCTTTCGCGGATGCCGGCGGCGGTGATCTCGACGAACTCGGCCTGGTCGTTCATCTCGGCAATCGTGGCGCAGCCGCAGTAGCCCATGGCCGCGCGCACGCCGCCGGCCATCTGGAAGACGATGCTGACCATGCTGCCCTTGTAGGGCACGCGGCCTTCGATGCCCTCGGGCACCAGCTTGTCGGCGTTGGGGTTGCCGGTGGTCGCTTCCTGGAAGTAGCGGTCGGCGCTGCCCTGCTGCATGGCGCCGATCGAGCCCATGCCGCGGTAGCTCTTGTAACTGCGGCCCTGGTACAGGATGACCTCGCCCGGCGCCTCTTCGGTGCCGGCAAACATGCCGCCCATCATGATGGTCGCGGCGCCGGCGGCAATGGCCTTGGCGATGTCGCCCGAATAGCGGATGCCGCCATCGGCAATGAGCGGCACACCCGTGCCCTTGAGCGCGGTGGCGACGCTGTCGATCGCCATGATCTGCGGCACACCCACACCGGCCACGATGCGCGTGGTGCAGATCGAGCCGGGGCCGATGCCGACCTTGACCGCGTCCGCCCCTGCCTCGACCAGTGCCAGCGCCGCTGCACCGGTGGCGATGTTGCCGCCGATCACATCGACCTGCGGGTAGTTCTGCTTGACCCAGCGCACGCGGTCGATCACACCCTTGCTGTGGCCGTGTGCGGTATCGACCACGATGGCATCGACGCCAGCCTTGACCAGCAGCGCCACGCGCTCCTCGGTGCCCGCGCCCACGCCCACGGCGGCGGCCACACGCAGGCTGCCTGCGGTGTCGCGCGCAGCGTTGGGGAAAGTGGTTTGTTTGTTGATGTCCTTGACGGTGATCAGGCCCTTGAGTTCAAAGGCATCGTTCACCACCAGAATGCGTTCGAGCTTGTGCTTATTCAAAAGCGCCTTGGCCTGCGCTGGCGTAGTGCCGTCTTTTTCATTGACGGTGATGAGTTTTTCGCGCGGCGTCATGATCTGGCTGACCTTGACATCGTAGCGCGTCTCGAAGCGCACGTCGCGGCTGGTGACGATGCCCACCACCTTGCCGCCGTCGCACACCGGAAAGCCCGAGATGCCCAGGTTCTCGGACAGTTCAAGCACCTGCAGCACCGTGTGCTCTGGCGTGATGACCACCGGGTCATGGACCACGCCGGATTCGTGGCGCTTGACCTTGGAAACTTCGGCGGCCTGCTGCTCGGCCGTCATGTTCTTGTGGATGACGCCAATACCGCCCTCTTGCGCGATGGCAATCGCCAGGCGCGCTTCGGTCACCGTGTCCATGGCGGCGGACACGAGCGGCAGATTGAGGGTGATGTTGCGCGTAAAGCGCGTGGCGAGGGACGTGTCCTTGGGCAGGACCTGGGAGTACGCTGGCACCAACAACACATCGTCGAAGGTGAGCGCTTTTCCGAGAAGGCGCATGTGAAAGCTCCAAAAGAAGGATTGTACCCATGTCAAACGGTTACACATCCAAGCAGGCCAGACGATACACTTAACCACATGAAACTGCACCCCTCCCTCCTGCTCGCAGCGCTGTGCCTGTCTGCCACCAGCGCCTTCGCCCAATGGCAATGGCTTGACAAGGATGGCCGCAAAGTTTTTAGCGACCGCCCTCCGCCGCAGGAGGTTCCGCAAGACAAAATCCTGAAGCAGCCCACACGCGGCATGTCCGCACCCGCCCCTGCCGCATCTGCGCAGGAAGAAGCCGCCTCGGCCCCTGTGGCCAAAGCCCCAGTGGCCCCAGCCAGCGCAGCGTCGGGCAAAGACAAAGAACTGGAAAAGAAAAAGGCCCAGGCCGAGGCCGACGAAGCCGCCAAAAAGAAGGCCGATGAAGCCAAGCAGGCCAAAGCCAAGGCAGAAAATTGCGAACGCGCCAAAAACGCCAAGGCCACCCTCGAAACGGGCAGGCCCATGCGCCACACCAACGCCCAGGGCGAAACCGGTTTCATGGACGAAGCCACCCGCAACGCCGAAGTCAAGCGCGCGCAAAGCATCATCGACGCCGATTGCAAGCGCTGATCGGCTTGGTTCACCCCCCAGAGAAAGCCACTGCACGCAGTGGCTTTCTTATTTGGCAGCGGTCAACGCTTGCGGGTAAAAAGGCCAGCGCTGCGGCGGCCCTGGGCCGCAAAGCGCTGGCGCCGCGCCTCTTTGGGGTCTACCGTAAGCGGTCGGTACAGTTCCACCCGATCGCCGTCGCGCAGCACGGTCTCTGGCGGCACCACGCGCCCCCACACGCCGCTGGCAGCGGACTCCATGGCCGAGAGACCTCGGCCCCGCCAGGCAGCCAATGCATCGGCCAGCGTAGCCCCCGCCGAAAGCACCAGGCTGCATTCCTGCACCTGCCCGCGCTCTGGCGACCAGGCCACGGTGATGCGCAGGCCTGGGACATCTCCAGGTTCAGCCATAAACCTGCTCGGCCCGCTTGACAAAAGCATCGACCAAACTCGCCGCGATGCGATCGAACACCGGGCCCACCAGCTTGGACAGGGTCGGGCTGTCAAAGCCGTAGTTCAACAGCAATTCCACACGCGCCGCGCGCTGGCTGCCGTCACCCACGCTGTTGAAATGCCAATCGCCATCCAGGCGCGAAAAAGGCCCCTTGACCAGTTGCATCTGCACCCGCCGCCCTGGTTCGTGCAGGTTGCGCGTGACAAAGCTCTGGCGCACGCCACTCAGGGCAATACCCACCTCCGCCAGCATGCCCTGGTCATTGAACTCCAGCACCCGGGCATGGTCGCACCAGGGCAAGAATTGGGGGTAGTGCTGCACATCCGTCACGAGGTTGAACATCTCTTGCGGGCTGTACCAGATGAGTACGGATTTTTGGACGGTTTTCATGGAATCGCAGCGGCTGCCAGACGGGGCGCGCCCAGGGTCAAGCGCACGAATCTAAAATCGGGGGTTTGGGTAGCGATTGTAGGGAAAGCGTTTCCTTCCCACCGTGGCCCCGCACAAAGAATCCATGGCCAAGAAACCAGACACCCCCTCCCGCATTGCCGAAAACAAAAAAGCGGCTTTCAATTATTTTTTCGAAGAACGCCACGAGGCAGGCATGGTGCTGCAAGGCTGGGAGGTCAAGGCCCTGCGTGAAGGCAAGGTGCAGCTCACCGACGGCTACGTCATCATCAAGGAAGGCGAGCTCTACCTGATTGGCTGCCTCATCAACCCGCTCAAAACGGCCTCCACCCACGTCAACCCCGAGGCCTCGCGCATCCGCAAGCTCCTGCTCAAGAAGGACGACATCCGCCGCCTCATCGGCAAGGTGGAGCAAAAGGGCTACACCCTGGTGCCCATCAACCTGCACTGGAAAAACGGGCTGGTGAAATGCGAGATCGCGCTGGCCAAAGGCAAGGCCGAGCACGACAAGC
>CAZRFF010000059.1:0-9936 GCA_964599265.1 uncultured Simplicispira sp.
CAGCACCTGCCGCGGCGGCTCCCGCACCGGTGGCCCCACCCACAGCCATCGCAGCCGCAAGCCCGGCCGCACCAACGCCTCCTGCCGCCGCGCCCACAGCAAGCCGCGCCCTGCCCAAGGTCACCGGCTTTGCCCTGCCCTTGCAGGAGTTGGAGAGCGTCGCCACGGCCTCTGGCCTGCAGTGGGTCAATTCCGACGCCGCCAAGGTCGCTGCCGTGCAAGCGGCCATCGCCGCCGAGCCCCAGCCCATCCGGGTGCCGCGTGAGCGCCCGCCCGCCGTGGTGCTGGATGCAGGCCCGCTGGTGCTGGTGGAAACCCGCCGCGACCTGCGCGACATGCGCCTGCCCTTCGACCAGTAAAGCCCCAACCCCGCCCCCGCCGGGGGCGGGCCTGCGGCGCTATGCTCGGCAGGTGTCCCACTTTTTGCCTTGCCGGCACTTGCCATGCTGATCCTGCTCTCGCCCGCCAAGTCGCTAGACCTTGACAGCCCCATACCGGCCTCGCTGGCGCACACCGTGCCGCCCTTTCCGGCCGAAACCGCGCAACTGGTGGCGCAGATGCAAAAGTTCTCGCCCCAGCAAATCGCCTCGCTGATGTCGGTGAGTGACGCCATTGCAGCGCTCAACGTGGCACGCTATGCCGCCTGGTCGCCCCAGTACAGCGCCCGCAACGCCCGCCAGGCCATCCTCACCTTCAATGGTGACGTGTACGAAGGCCTGGATGCCCGCAGCCTGGGCCCTGACGATCTGGCCTGGGCGCAAGACCATGTGGCCATTTTGAGCGGCTTGTATGGCGTGCTGCGCCCCCTCGACTGGATGCAGCCCTACCGCCTGGAAATGGGCACCAGGCTCACCACCCCTGCAGGCAGCAACCTCTACCAATTTTGGGGCGACCGCCTGGCCGAACTCCTCAACACCCGGCTGGCAGACGATCCAGCGCCAGTCATCATCAACCTGGCGTCGCAAGAGTATTTCAAGGCCGTGGACCGCAAGGCACTTGCCGCCCGCGTGGTGGAGTGTGTGTTCGAAGACTACAAGGCCGGGCAATGGAAGGTCATCAGCTTCCACGCCAAGCGCGCCCGCGGCCTCATGGCACGCCATGCCACCCTGCAACGCGCCCGCACCCCGCAGGATTTGCTCGGCTTTGATGCCGAGGGCTGGCGCCACGACGCCAGCGCATCGAACCCCGAACGCCTGGTATTCCGACGCCGTTTGCCGTAAAGACAGTTCCTATGCCCTCTGCAGAACAATCCCCCCTGGGCAAATCCAGCGCCTACGTGGAGCATTACGACCCCACACTGCTGTTTCCCATCGCCCGCGCAGCCAAACGCGCCGAGATCGGCATCACCGGCACCGTGCCTTTTGTGGGGGCCGATTTGTGGACGGCGTTTGAGCTCTCTTGGCTCAACCCGCGCGGCAAGCCGCAGGTGGCGTTGGCGCACATCACCGTGCCCTGTGAAACGCCCAATATTGTCGAGAGCAAGTCCTTCAAACTCTACCTGAACAGCTTCAACCAAACCCCCTTTGCCGACGCCCAGGCGGTGCAGCAGCGCATCCGCGACGATGTGAGCGCTGCCGTTTGGCACGGCAGCGCGCAAAGCGGCACCGTGGGCGCCAAGCTGCTGCTGCCCGAGCAGTTTGAAATGGAGCCCGTGCACGAGCTCGATGGCCTGAACCTGGATCGCCTGGACATTGAATGCACCCGCTACCAGCCCGCCCCCGAACTGCTGCGCGCCCAGCATGGCGAGGCGCCGGTGACCGAGGTGCTCACCAGCCGCCTGCTCAAAAGCAATTGCCTGGTCACTGGCCAGCCCGATTGGGGGAACCTGCGCATTGCCTACAGCGGCCCGCAGATTGACCAGGAGGGCCTGTTGCAATACATCGTGAGTTTTCGCCAGCACAACGAATTCCACGAGCAGTGCGTGGAGCGCATTTACATGGACATCTGGCGCCGCTGCCAGCCCATCAAGCTGGAGGTGTACGCCCGCTACACCCGCCGGGGCGGCCTGGACATCAACCCCTGGCGCAGCAGCCACCCGCAGCCATTGCCGCGCAATGTGCGCACGGCAAGGCAATAAACCACACCGCCAGCGCCCGGTCAGCGCACATGCAGCCAGTCGCAGCGCAGCTTGTGGCGCTTGTGGGCGCTGGCGCGCCAGTCCACATACAGGCCTGGCAGCAACACCCCGATGCAGCACAAGGGCACGGCCCAGATCTGGTCGAACAAATATGTGGGGAACCAGCCCACCCAGGCCATCACCCACAGCGTGGTGACACACGCCCAGACCACCCCTTCCAGGGGGTGATCCGCCTTGTGCCTGACATGCCATTGCTTGATGCGTTGCAGCTCATCGAGGGTCATAAAGCCTCCCAACCGTAGGTGGCCTCAATGTAAGATTTTCGTAAGCTTTCGTCAAGCTTACAACGCAATTTTCCCCATCCGGGCTAAAACAACCCGGGATGGGTGGGTTCGGAATGAAGGGCCGTCCCCGCCTGCGCCACCGGCTCCAGTCCCCCCACCCGCACACCCAAAAGGCGCAGGCGTTGGTCCAGCGGCACACGCTTCAAGCACTGCCCGGCCACGCGGCGGATGGTGGCGGCGTCTTGCGTGGGTTCGGCCATGGTGTGGTCGCGCGTGGCGGCCTTGAAGTTGGCATAGCGCAGCTTGATGCCGATGGTGCGCCCCACATAGCCTTTGCGCTGCAGGTCGTGCGCTACCTGCTGGCACAGGGTGGTGAAAATATGCGACAGCTCGGCACGGTCTTGCACGGCATCCAGGTCGCGCTCGAAGGTGGTTTCACGGCTCATGGAGACAGGTTCGCTCTCAGTCACCACGGGGCGGTCGTCACGCCCCCAGGCGGCGGCGTGCAGCCAGGCGCCCGTGGCTTTGCCAAAGTGCTGCACCAGCCATTCGCGCGGCCTGGCGGCCAGCTCACCAATGGTGTGGATGCCGTGGCTGGCCAGCTTGGCGTCGGCCTTGGGGCCTATGCCGTTGATTTTGCGGCAGGCCAGGGGCCAGACCAGCGGCTGCACATCGGCCTCGTGCACGATGGAGATGCCGTTGGGTTTGTTGAATTCACTCGCCATTTTGGCCAGCAGCTTGTTGGGCGCCACGCCAATGGAACAGGTCAGGCCCGTGGCATCGAAAATCCCTTTCTGGATGAGCCGCGCCAAGACCTTGCCGCCCCCGCGCTGACCGCCAGGCACCTGGGTGAAGTCGATGTACACCTCGTCCACCCCACGGTCTTCCATGACCGGGGCAATGTCGGTGATGACCTGTTTGAAACGCTGCGAATAGCGCCGGTATTCAGCAAAGTCCACAGGCAGCAAAATGGCCTGCGGGCACAGGCGCGCCGCCTTCATCAAACCCATGGCCGAGCCCACGCCAAAGGCGCGGGCCGCGTAGGTGGCGGTGGTGATGACGCCGCGCCCGGTGTAGCCCTTGAGCAGGGGAAAGTCTTGCAGCGGTATTTCGTGCAAAGGCAGGCCCGCGCCTTCGGCAGTGATGCGATCGTCCACCCCACGGCGCCCGCCGCCGATCACCACGGGCAAGCCCTTGAGTTGCGGGTAGCGCAGCAGCTCCACGCTGGCATAGAAGGCGTCCATGTCCAGGTGGGCGATGCGGCGGGGCTGGGTGTCGGCGGCGGTCACAGCCGCCATTGTTCCACCTCAGGCCGTGGGGTAGGTGCCCGGGCGCAGGATGGTGGCATCGACCTGGTCGATTTGCGTGCGGCCGCAAAAGGCCATGGTGAGGTCGAGTTCACGGTGGATGATTTGCAGCGCACGGGTCACGCCCGCCTCGCCGTAGGCGCCCAGGCCGTACAGGAAGGCGCGGCCAATGTAGGTGCCGTGCGCGCCCAGCGCCCTGGCCTTGAGCACGTCTTGCCCGCTGCGGATGCCGCTGTCCATGTGCACCTCGATCTCCCGGCCCACCGCATCGACGATGGCTGGCAGCGCGGCAATGGCCGAGGGCGCGCCGTCGAGCTGGCGTCCGCCGTGGTTGCTGACGATGAGCGCATCGGCACCGCTCTCGGTGGCCAGGCGGGCGTCTTCGGGCTCCATGATGCCTTTGATGATGAGCTTGCCGCCCCAGCGTTTTTTGATCCCCTCCACATCGCCCCAATTCAGGCGCGGGTCGAACTGGTCGGCCGTCCAGGCGCCCAGGTTGCTCATGTCGGTCACGCCCGTGACATGGCCGTGGATGTTGCCAAACTTGCGCCGCGGCGTGCCGAGCATGCCCATGATCCAGCGCGGCTTGGTGGCCAGGTTGATGAGGTTGGCCAAGGTGGGCTTGGGCGGCGTGGACAGGCCGTTTTTGATGTCCTTGTGGCGCTGGCCCAGGATTTGCAAATCCAATGTCACCACCAGCGCGCCGCAGCCCGCGGCCTTGGCGCGGTCGATGAGGCGTTCGATGAAGCCCCTGTCGCGCATCACGTAGAGCTGGAACCAAAAGCCCGGGCCGGCGTGCTGGGCCACGTCTTCGATGGAGCAGATGCTCATGGTCGAGAGCGTGAAGGGCACGCCAAAGGCCTTGGCCGCGCGCGCCGCCAGAATCTCGCCATCGGCGTGCTGCATGCCCGTGAGGCCCGTGGGCGCCAGGGCCACGGGCATGGACACGGACTCGCCCACCATGGTGGTGGCGGTGCTGCGCCCTTCCATGTTGACGGCCACGCGCTGGCGCAACTGGATGCCTTGGAAGTCGCTCTCGTTGGCGCGGTAGGTGCCTTCGGTCCACGAGCCCGAATCGCAGTAGTCGTAGAACATGCGCGGCACGCGGCGCTGGTAGACGCGGCGCAGGTCTTCGATGCAGGTGATGGTGGACAGGTCGGGCATGCGAAACACTCCAGGATTCTTGGTATTGGGGCCAGCCGCCATGGTAGGCGGCTCAACGGCGCAGCGCCATCAAAAAAAATTTGATGGGCTGGAGGAAAATTACAAACGAAGCCGCTACCCAAGCGTTTTCAAGCGCCCGGTAGGCTGCCTGCCAGCCGCTGCGGTTCCTGTCCCTGGCCCGCATAAAGGCACACCTGCATGCGCCCGGCACGTTTGGCGGCGTACATGGCGGCGTCGGCGTGGCGGGCCAGTTCCTCAAAACTGTTGCCATGCTCGGGAAACAAGGCCATGCCTGCGCTCAGGCCCACCGCAGCAGGATGGCCTTGCAGTTCAAAAGCTTCGCGGCACACCGCCAAAAGTTTATGGGCCAGCACCTCGGCCTGCGATTGGCTCTCCAACCCAGGCAGCAACAGAACGAATTCGTCGCCCCCCTGGCGGCACACGGTATCGGACTGGCGCACAGCGGCCTGCAGACGGCGGGCGAACTGCACCAGCAATTGGTCGCCCATGTCGTGGCCCAGGGTGTCGTTGACCTGCTTGAAGCCATCCAGGTCCAGGTACACCACCGCCAATCCCTTGTTTTCGCGCCGGGCCAGGGTCAAGGCGTGGCGTGCGCGGTCTTGCAGCAGCACGCGGTTGGGCAGATCGGTGAGTGCGTCGTACTGCGCCAAGTGTGCCATGCGTTCGGCCATGGCCATGGTTTCGGTGACATCGTGCAGCACCATGACGGCGCCGCTCAACTGGCCGTGGCGGTCGGTGATGGGGCGGGCGGATTCTTCGACCACATAACGCTGGCCGTCCTTGCGGTGCAGCACCACGCCGCGCGTGGGGCCGCAGGGCTGGCTGGTTTGCAGGGTCTGGCGCATGGGGCTGGGCTCTACGCGCGCGCCGTTGGCGTGGTAGAGCGGCACCACCTCGTCCACGTCCTGGTCGGCGGCGTCAAACGCCTGCCAGCCTGTCATGCGCTGGGCCACAGGGTTGATGTAGGTGATGCGGCCCGCTGCATCGGTGCACACCACGGCGTCGCCAATGGATTGCAGCGTGAGGCGCAAGCGTTCTTTTTCTTCAAAAAGCTCGTCTTCCATGCGTTTGCGGTCGGTGATGTCGGTCACCTGCGCAAAAATGCCTTGCACCGGGCCATCGGGCTCGGGCCGGTCGGGCGAGTAGGCAATCAGGTTGTGCCGCACCTGGCCGGTGTTGGTATGCACGCTGGTACGTTCAAAAAGCTGTGCTTCGCCCTCCAGGGCATGGCGGATATAGGGCTCGACGGCGGCAAAGTCGCTGGCGCCCAGGAGTTGCGCCGCATCCTTGCCCTGCATGCCTTCGGGCGTGAGCCCAAAGGCCGCGCTGGCAGCCTTGTTGGCCAAGCGGTTGTTGAGCTGGGCGTCCCAGTAGCTCACCAGTGAGGGCAGGTTGTCCAGCACCGTGCGCACGTCGCGCTCGGCCTGCTTGAGGCGCAGGGCTACGCGCTGGCGTTTTTGCAGCTCACGCACCACCACGGCACCCAGCGCCACGGCCACGAGCACCAGCAGCACGCCAAAACCACCCAATGCCAGCGCATTTTTTTGCCAGGCATGGGTGATGGTGCTGCGCGCTTGTCCCAGGCTCAAGACCAAGGGATAAGTGCCCAAGCGGCAGAAACTGAAGAAACGCGGCACGCCATCCAACTGTCCGGTGCTGAAAAACTGCCCCTGGGGCGCTGCCAAAAAACGCTGCAGGTTGTCCGACCCCGCCAGGGTTTTGCCCACATCGGCATCCTGGTAGGGAAAGCGCGTGACCACGGTGCCGTCTGTTTTCAGCAAAGTGATGCCGCTTCCTGGTCCCAGATCCAACGCCGCAAACAGGTTGCTGAACAGCCCCGTGTCCAGCATGCCCACCACCACGCCGCCAAAGCGCCCATCCACCCCTGGGTAGGCCCGGGCCATGGGCAGAACGAACCGGCCCGTGAAAGGTGAACGCTCAGGCGCTCCCAGCACCAAGCCTTTTTGTGCGCCTTGCGCCAGGGCCTGGAACCAAGGGCTATCACCCAGACGGGCAGGCCGCGGCACAGCGCTGGCCGAGTCGATGAGCACCTGGCCTTGGGCGTCCAGCACCAAAATACCGCTGTCACTGTCGGCACGCAAGGATCCATCAAACAAGGCCGTGTGCAACAGCGTGGGCGGCAAAGCCATCACTTCGGAGCGCGCCAGGCCTTTGACCACCCCTTGCACGGATTGGTCAAAGCCATCCAGAGAACGCACCAGGCTGCGCTCCAGGGCCAGCGCCACACTGGCATTGATGCGCCGCGTGGACGCCCAGGCCTCGTCCTGCAGCATCCAGACCGTGCGCACAAACAAAGCGCCCAGGCCCAGCACCAGCAGCAGGGCCAGAACGATGATCAGTTGGGAACGACGGATAAAGCGCACAGGTAACAATTCTTTAACCCATTGTAGGAGCGCGCCCCTTGGGCGGCATGGCGCGATCGCAAAAATCTACCTGGGTTTACCCTTGACACCCGCCCCGCGCACTTCGATGCGCACCTCGTCCAGCACCTGGCCCTGCGCGTCGGCCAGTTGCACCACATGCTGCCCCGGCCAAGGCAGCCACGCCGCCTGCGGTCCACGGGCCAGGGGCTTGCCGTCGATGCGCCAGCGCAGATCAGAAGTCCCTCCGGGCGTCGCAGCGAGCTGCAAACGCTGGCGTGTGGGAGGGATGTCGGGATCCAGCGCAATGATGGTGCCCGGCACGGGCGTGGCAATACGCACCCCGGCAGAGGACGGCGTGATTGCGGGGCTGCTCAGGCGCCTGGCTGGCAAAGCCCTGGATTTTTTTGAGGTTTTTTGGCCTGCAGCGCCCAATGGGTCAGCGCCATAAGCTACCGTATTGATAGCAATCCAGGTTTGTTGCGTCCCTGGCAAAAACCACTCGGCCCGCGCAGCTTCCAGAGGGGTTCCTCCCTCTTGCCCCGGGCCAAAACGCACGGCCTGGCGCACCACGGAGCGTGGCGGCGCGGGCGCACGGCTGGGCAAACGCGCATGCAACTGGGCCATGAGCGCAGCCCAGATGGGTGCCGCACCGCTGGTGCCGCTCACGTCGTGCATGGCCGCGCCGCTGGCGTTGCCCACCCACACACCGACGGTGTAGCGCCCGGACCAGCCTATGGCCCAGTTGTCGCGCATGTCTTTGCTGGTGCCGGTTTTCACCGCCGTCCAGGTGCGGGTGGCGAGCACGCTGTCGGTACCGAAAGTGCGTGCGCGGGCGTTACCGTCGGACAGGATGTCGCCCACGATGAAGGCCGCCCCGACATCCAGCACGGGCGTGAACACCGGTGGATTTTGGCGCCCTGCCCCCGCCAAAGGCACCACCGGGCTGTAGCGCCCGCCGTTGGCCAGCGCGCGGTAGGCGTTGGTCAGGTTCAACAAGGCCACCTCGCTGCTGCCCAAAGCCAGGCTATAGCCGTAGTAACCGGCACTCTCGGCCAGCGGCAAACCCAGGTCGGTCAGCAGTTTAAAAAACGCATCGGGCGACACCATGACCAAGGTGCGTACCGCCGGCACATTGAGCGAAGCGGCCAGCGCCGTGCGCGCGCTGACCCAGCCTTTGAACTGGCGGTCGTAGTTTTGCGGGATGTACAGCCCGCCGGGCGTGGCGATCTGGGCGGGAGAATCCTCTATCAGCGAAGCCGCCGTCAGGCGCCGCTGCTGCAAGGCCTGGGCGTATAAAAAAGGCTTGAGCGTGGAGCCCGGCTGGCGCAGGGCGAGCACGCCATCGACCTCGGCCGCATCGCTGAGCGCCCCCGAAGATCCCACCCAGGCCAAAACCTCACCGCTGGCATTGTCGATCACCACGATGGCGCCGTCCTGCACATTGCGTCCGCGCAGTTCGATCAGGTGCTGCGCCAGCAATTGCACCGCCCGGCGCTGCAGCGGCGCGCTGAGCGTGGTGCGCAATGTGGCCGGTGCCGGCCCCGCGCCCCCCTGGGCCAGGGCGCGGCGCGCAGCATGGGGCGCCACACCTTCGCTGGCCGCCCAGGCGCGGCGCTGCAAAGCGCCGTGGGCGAGCAAATCCAGGGCGGCGCAGTCCGGCTTGGGGCCAGCCGCCCCTTGGCCACGCATTTGCTGCAGCACGCCGCAGGCGCGCTGCGCCACCTGTGCGGGCCGGGCATTGGGCGCACGCACCAGGGCGGCAGCCAGGGCCGCTTCATCTTCCAGCAAACCGTGCGGCGCCTTGCCGAACAGAGTGCGCGCCAGCGCGTCTATGCCAACGACCTCGCCCCGAAAAGGCACCAGGTTGAGGTAGGCCTCCAGAATCTGGTCTTTGCGCCAGCGCCTGTCGAGCACCTGCGCGGCCACCGTCTGGCCGATTTTCTGCACCACGCTGCGCCCGCCCGGCCCCTGGCGCCAATCGTCGTCCAGCAAACCTGCCAACTGCATGGTGATGGTGCTGGCCCCGCGCGTGCGCTGGTGCCACAGGTTGCCCCAAGCCGCGGCGGAAGCCGCCGCCCAGTCCACCCCGCTGTGCTCAAAGAAGCGCTTGTCTTCGCTCAGCACCAAGGCCGTGCGCAGCGCAGCCGACATATCGGCCAGGGGCACCCAGTCCCCCCGCCGCACGGTGGCATCCACGCGCTGGCGCTGCAACACCTCTCCCTCGCGCGAGAGCACCAGGGTTTCAGAAGAGCGGTGCGCCTGGCGGACTTCCTGAAAGCTGGGCAGCGCCCAGGCAGGCAGCGCCGCCGCCCCCAGCAGCCAGCAGGCCATGCACGCACGCAAAAACCGCATCAGAAAAGCTTCACGGCTGCACCACCTTCACCTTGGCGTTGGGCGCCTCGCCAAACATCTCTGGCGCATACAGCGCCTCGACGCGGCTGGGCGGCAGTTGGAATTCGCCCGCATTGTTCAAGCGCACGGTGTATTCCATCCTGACCGTGCCCTTGGGCAGGTACTCGTAATAGCTGCGGAAGGCTTCGAAGCTGCGCTCCTCGAATGCCGACCAACCGTAGCCTTCGCGCTTTTCGCCCTGGGTGGCGATTTCGGAGTCTCGGCCCAGGCCGCTGCCCAGGATGGTGGCGCCCGTGGGAATGGGGTCGGTAATGGCCACCCAGGTCATGTCGGTGGTACTGCGCACT
>CAZRFF010000060.1:0-9916 GCA_964599265.1 uncultured Simplicispira sp.
GCACCACCGCCGATGGTGACCACGCGCGAACCCCAGACAGCACGCGCCTGGCGTGTGACCAGGCGCTGCGGTGCGGCGACGGCGATGGGGCTGCTTTGGTTGGTGGATTCGACCATCAGGGTTTCACCTCAAAACGGGCCACATTTTCGCGCGACGCACCGGTCAAATCGAAACGCTGGCCCCGAATAAACACCTCGGTTGCGTCGGCCTTGCCAATCACGACGGCCAACGGCAGCTTGCCCTGTGGGGTGACTGTTTCTCCAGCCGCCACAATACGCTGCAGCAGGGTTGTACCCGCAGCGTCACGCACCTGCACCCAAGACGGTTGATTGGCGCGCAGCACCAGCACATCGGAGGCATTGACCGCAGGCGCCATGGCATCTGGTGAAGAAGCCGTCGCCACCGCTGCAGAAGCCACCTGGGCCGGAGGTGGCGTAACGGCAGTTACAGCAGGCAGAGGGACTTGCCCCACCGGAGCGGGTGCTGGTGATTGCGCGTGTTGCGCAGCAGGGGGCTTGGAGACAACAGGATCGGCCGCAGTGGATGCAGGCGCTGGGGCTGGCTGGAGCGCCGATACGCTCGCACGGGCTTTATCCGCCCAAACCGCCGCTTGCTCTACCCATCCAGGCGCCCACAACAGCACGCCGGCACCAGCCAAAAGCAAAGCCACCACAATAAAAGTCGGCTGGCGTACCCAGGCCAGCATGGGCCCAACGCGGGAGGGTTCGGTTCCATCGCGGAAGGTCGCCTTGGTGTTTTGCAACTGCGGCTCCAGGCGCGGAACCTGGCCGGTAGGCATGAGCGCCAGAATGGGAGCGGCGTCGATTTTCAACACACGGCAGATGCTGGAGGCCAGAGCGCGGGCGAACACGGCATCGGTGAGGACAGCGTAGTCATCGGCCTCCAATGCGCGCACACGGGCCACGGGCACTTTCAGGGTGACCGCCAGGGCTTCGATGTGCATGCCCGCCGCCTCACGGGCCATGCGCAGCAAAGTACCCGCAGTGCCAGGCGCTGCTGAGCCCCCAGGGGGCGCGGCTTCCGCCGTAAAAACGACCCCTTCATTCATTGAAAGCTCCACGGTCCAGTGCCGAGGTTTCACGCGATTGGGGGTAACGGTTGCGCAGTTGGTTAGACAGCTGCCGCATGGCGATCTGGTCGCCCAACGCACGCTCCACCTTGATACCCAGCCACAGCGATTCAGCGTTGGCCAAATCGTTGTTGTTGATACGGCGGATGTAGAACTGCGCCTTGGTCAGCTCGTTTTTGCGCAAGAACATTTCTGCCAGGTTGTAACCCACCACGGGGTTGCCGGCATCGAGTTCGTAGGCCCGCAACAAAGTTTGTTCGGCCTGGTCCATATGCCCCGCCCTGGCTTGGCACAGGCCTTGGGCCATCAAAGTTTTGCTGCGCGCCGGGTAACTGGGGTTGGCCAACACCTGCGTAAAGCGCTGGTCGGCTTCGGCGTATTTTTGCTGCTGGCATTGCAGCCAGGCCAGGTTGTGCAGCACATTGGCGTCGCCGGGACGCAGGCTGAGGGCACGCTGGAAGCTTTCTTCGGAAACAGGGAGCTCGCCCAATTGCATGTAGATGAGCCCACGCAGGTTATAGGCGTCTGAAAAGCTCGGATCGGTGGCCAAAGCCTGCTTGACCTCATCCAGCGCCACGGCGGTCTTGCCGCCTTCAAAATAGCCCACGGCAAGCTCCAGACGGATGCGAGCGCGGCGTCTGGCGTCGGTTTCGTCCGATGGGGTGACGATTTCTTGTCCCGTCGTCTGGGGCGCCCGCGCCGCGCAGCCGAGCAGCGACTGCAGCGCTGCCACGGCGAGCAATGCCAACGTGAGCCGCACCGCCAAGGGTTTGACCTGGAACCTGCCTGCGTTCATCTCATGCCTCCTTATGGTGTTGCTGATCGGGCGCAACACGTGTGATTGTGATGGTGCGGCGCTTGGCCATGCGCTCTGCTGCACGCGTGCGGTCTTGCACTTCTCCGGCCAATTGACCGCAGGCGGCATCAATGTCGTCACCACGCGTTTTGCGCACCGTGGTGACAATGCCCGCTTCGCTCAGGATGCGAGCAAACGCCGCCACCTGCGTGGATGGCGAACGGCGCAGGCCCGAGGCGGGAAATGGGTTGAATGGAATCAGGTTGAACTTGCACCAGACGCCGCTGCCAGCATGGCGCCGCACCAGAGCAAGCAGCTGCTCGGCGTGTTCCGGCTGGTCGTTGACACCGTCGAGCATGCAGTATTCAAACGTGATGAAATCACGGGGCGCATGGACGAGGTAGCGGTTGCAGGCGTCCATCAACTCGTCGATGGGGTACTTGCGGTTGAGCGGCACCAGCACATCACGCAGGGCGTCGGTAGGGGCATGCAAGGACACGGCCAAGGCCACAGGGCAGTCGGCGGCCAGGCGATCCATCATGGGCACCACGCCCGAAGTGGACACCGTCAGGCGGCGGCGCGAGATACCGTACCCATGGTCGTCGAGCATGGTTTTGAGTGCGGGCACCAGCGCCGAGTAATTTTGCAGCGGCTCGCCCATGCCCATCATCACCACGTTGGAAATGATGCGCTCGGAAGTTTGCAAGCGTTGGCGCAGGGTGTGTTCGGCAAACCACAGCTGCGAGACGATTTCGCCCGTGGTCAAGTTGCGGCTGAAACCCTGGTGGCCTGTGGAGCAGAACCGGCAACCCACGGCACAACCAGCCTGGGACGAAATGCACAGGGTTCCACGGTCGTCTTCGGGGATGAATACGGCCTCGACCGCATTGCCACCGCCGACATCAAACAGCCATTTGATGGTTCCGTCGCCCGATTGGTGCTCGCTCAGCACGGGCAAAGCCTGGATGCGCGCGCAGGCCATGAGCTTTCCGCGCAGCGATTTGGCCAGATCGCTCATTTGCGCAAAATCTTGCGCGCCACGCTGGTGGATCCAGCGGAACAGCTGGGTGGCGCGAAAACGCTTTTCCCCCAGCTGCCCACAAAATTCGGCCAAACCATCCAAATCGAAATCCAGAAGATTGACCATCAAGCGTCCCTCCCCACAACCAGCAAGGCAGGGGTCAGCCACCACGGCGCAGGCGCGCAGCCACTCAGCATCCTGGGCGAGGAAGTCTGCCGCCTGCGCAGTGCCATATCAACGTGCGTAAATGGCCAGGCCGGGGAAGAAGAAAGCCACTTCTACCTGGGCGGTTTCGGCAGCGTCGGAGCCGTGCACTGCGTTGGCGTCGATGCTGTCAGCGAAGTCGGCGCGGATGGTGCCAGGGGCGGCTTTTTTGGGGTCGGTGGCGCCCATGAGTTCGCGGTTTTTGAGGATGGCGTTTTCGCCTTCGAGCGCCTGGATCATGACGGGACCGGAAATCATGAAGTCCACCAGGTCTTTGAAGAAGGGGCGCTCTTTGTGCACAGCGTAGAACTGCTCGGCTTCACGGCGCGAGAGGTGCTGCATGCGGGCAGCCACGACCTTGAGGCCAGCGGCTTCAAAACGGGCGTAAATTTGGCCAATGACGTTCTTGGCGACGGCGTCGGGCTTGATGATGGAAAGGGTGCGTTCGTTGGCCATTTTTTGTTCCTAAACAGGCGGTTGAAATATTTTTTGCAGAATTGGCAAAGCTTTTTATTTTACTCTGCCGCTGCATGTTTTGGCGGTTTGCGCCCAGACAGCGTTGGCTCAACGGCCACCACGGCGCCCGCCTCCGGGGCCACGGCCATCGCGCCGCTGTGCTTGCCGTTGGCGCTGCAGGCTGTCCGAACCGATATAGCCGAGTGAGGTTTTCAGGGGGTCAGGCTGGCCGCCCCCCTGCTGGCGCGGGCCTGGAGCGGGCTTGCCCTGGCGTCGCCCCTGGGGGGCAAAACCATCATTGCCTTTTCCAGCCGGGCGCCCCTGCCGGGCAGGGCCGCCGCGTTCGGCATGGGGGGCACGGGGTTCTACACCGGCGGCCTGCATGAGAGCGGCGATGTCTGCAGCGTCCAACTCCATCCACACACCCCTTGGCAAACCACGGGGCAGCACCATGGCGCCGTAGCGGATGCGGATCAGGCGGCTGACGGCATGGCCTACGGCCTCGAACATGCGGCGCACTTCGCGGTTGCGGCCCTCGGAAATCGTGACGCGGTACCAGCAATTGGCGCCTTCGCCACCGCCGTCCTCGATGGAGCCGAATGCGGCCATGCCATCTTCCAGGTTCACCCCTTCGAGCAGGCGGGCTTTTTCGTCTTCGCTCAGGGCGCCCAGCACGCGCACGGCGTATTCGCGCTCCAAGCCAAAACGCGGGTGCATCAGCTTATTGGCCAGTTCCCCCGAACTGGTGAACAGCAGCAGGCCTTCGGTGTTCAGATCCAACCGCCCTACGGACTGCCATTTGCCATGCTGCAAACGCGGCAGCTTGCGAAACACGGTGGGTCGGTTTTGCGGGTCGTCGTGCGTGACCACCTCGCCCACGGGCTTGTGGTAGGCCACCACGCGCGGTGCGGGTGGGTCGATGCGCACCCGGATGGGTTTGCCGTTGATCTTGATCTGGTCGCCGTACTGGATGCGCTGGCCGATGTGCGCGGGCTCGTTGTTCACGGAGATGCGCCCCTCCAGAATCATTTGCTCCATCTCCAGGCGCGAACCCAGCCCCGCCTGGGCCAGCACCTTGTGCAGCTTGGGGGTTTCTGCCTGCGGCTGGAGAACGCGCTTGGGTGGCGCGGTGGCTGCCTCGCCTGAACCATCGGCATCGAACTGGCCGGAAATGACGTCAGCAAAGGCGTACCCATCCACTGCAGGGGTTTCCTCTACCTGGGCGCGGGACTGGGGTTTGCGGCGCGGCGCTTTGGTGCGGCGTTCGCCTTCTGGCGCCTCGGGCGCTGCAGATGGGGCTGAAGCATCGGCGGACAGCGCGGGCATGTTCTCGGGGGACTGTGGTTCGTTCATGGTGTGGGCTCCATAGAGCTGTCTGCTTCGGGGCCGTTGGCAGGGGCCCCATCGGCGTGGGAGGCCTGCGCTGCGTCTGGGATGGCCTCTGGCAGCAAGGCTTGTACGGGGTTGGTTTCAGTCTGAGGTTCTTCTTCGGCTTCAGGTGCTGGTTCAGGGGCTGGCACAACCTCGGGTTCTGCGGCCTGTGCCAGCAGGTCGTCTTGCGGCAGACTCTCCAGCAGGCGCTGCTGCACGGCAGAATCATCGAGTGTCGGCAACTGGTCTAACGAAGCCAGCCCCAGATCGTCCAAAAACTGCCGCGTGGTGGCCAGCAAGGCTGGGCGGCCCACGGTTTCACGGTGGCCGATCACTTCCACCCAGCCGCGGTCTTCCAGTTGTTTGATGGTGAGGCTGTTGACCGTCACGCCGCGGATGTCTTCGATATCGCCCCGCGTGACGGGCTGGCGGTAGGCAATGATGGCCAGCGTCTCTAGCGTGGCGCGGGTGTAGCGTGGTGGCTTTTCGGGGTGCAGCCTGTCGAGATAAACGCGCATTTCCGGGCGGCTCTGAAAGCGCCAGCCCGTGGCCACCTGCACCAGTTCTATGCCCTTTTGGGCCCATTCGTGCTGCAAATCCTGCAGCAGCGCTTTGAGGGTGTCTGCGCCCAAAATATCGTCGAAAAGCAGGCGCAATTCGCGCAGCGGCAAGGGTTGCGGCGCACAGATCAGGGCGGTTTCAAGCACCCGTTTGGCATCCACCGTGTTCATGGTTCAGCGTTTTTCGGGAAATGGGGCGCCCCAGCACCGTGCCGGAGCATGCCCTACCAACAAAGATCAAAGGGGGAAAGGCACGGGGGCTGCAGTGGGTTGAACTGCGCAGCGCTGCCATGCACAAAAAGACTGGTTTGCAACCAGGGCCAACGCCAGGATTCACCTGCAAGGGCCATTCTCAACCATTGTAGCCCAGGCCCGCCTCGCCCAATGCGGCCTGCAGGTCGGGGGGCAAAGGGGCATGGAACTCCAAGGGCATGCCCAGCACCGGATGGGCAAAAGCCAGCCGGAACGCGTGCAGAGCCTGGCGCTGCAACCCCAAAGCAGCGCGGCCGCCGTAAAGCGCATCGGCCACCAGCGGGTGACCGATGTGCGCCATGTGCACCCGGATCTGGTGTGTGCGGCCGGTGTGCAGGGTACAACGCACCAAACAAACCTGGGCGCTGCCGCCAAGGCAATCAAAATCGGTGCGTGCCGGTTTACCCGCGTGCTGGGCCAAATCCACCACAGCCATGCGCAGGCGGTTGCGCGGGTCGCGCCCGATGGGGGCTTGCACGCTGCGCTGCGTGGCTCCTCGCCATTCACCCTGGGCCAAGGCCAGGTATTGGCGTTGCACCTCGCGCCGCGCAATCATGGCAACCAAGGCGTCCATGGTGGCGCGGGTTTTGGCCACCACCATCAAGCCACTGGTGTCTTTGTCCAAGCGGTGCACGATGCCGGCGCGCGGCACCCGGGAACAGGCAGCATCGTGGGCCAGCAGGCCGTTGAGCAATGTGCCCGTCCAGTTGCCGGGCGCGGGGTGCACGACCAATCCGGCAGGCTTGTTCAAAACCAGCAGGTGTTCGTCCTCAAACACTATGTTCAGGGGGATGGCTTCGGGCTTGAATGCCTGGCTTTCCTGCGTGGGGCGCATTTCGACGCGCAGGGCTTCGCCCGCCTTGACGCGGTAGGCGGCCTTGGTGATGGCCTGGCCCTGCAAGAACACGGCCCCTTGTTCGATGAGCTGCTGCAGATAGCTACGGGAAAACTCGCCTACGGCCTGCACCAACACCCGATCGAGCCGCTGGCCGTGCTCGGCCATGCCCACGGTGTGGGTGCGCCACTCGGACTCGTCGGCGCCAGCTGCAATGTCGTCGGACGGCTCTTCCAGCGCTTCTTCCAAGGGCACTGCCCCTGCCGTACGTGGAGCAGGCGCCTTGGGGGGTGGAGGGGCCATCAACGCGCAGGCAGGTAGCGCGCCGGATCGACGGGTTTGCCTTGGCGGCGGATCTCGAAATGCAGCTTGACCCGGTCGGCATCGGTGCTGCCCATTTCGGCGATTTTTTGGCCTTTGCGCACGTTTTGGTCTTCCTTGACCAGCAAAGCCTGGTTGTGCGCGTAGGCCGTGAGGTAGGTGTTGTTGTGCTTGAGAATGATGAGGTTGCCATAGCCACGCAGCCCTGCGCCCGCATAGACCACGCGGCCATCGGCTGCGGCGTGTACGGCGTCGCCCGCTTTGCCCCCGATGTCCAGGCCCTTGTTGCGTGTTTCGTCAAAACCCGTGAGCACCGACCCGCCTGCCGGCCAGATGAAGCCTACATTGTCATCCGCAGTGCTGGCTGGCGCCGACGTGGCGGGGGCTGCCGGTGCGGGGGCTGGACTGGCCTCGGCTGGGGCGGATGCAGCAGGCGTGCTGGATGGCGCAGGCTTGGCGCCTGTCGCCACGGGCGCGGCCGCAATGGTGGACGACGCTACCGGACGGGTGACTACGCCCGAAGCCTCGGTCACTGCGCCGGGGGGCTGCACACGCAGCACCTGCCCCACCTCGATGAGGTTGGGGTTGTCCAGGTTGTTCCAGCGGGCAATGTCTTTCCAGCTCTGGCCACTGTCCAGGCCAATGCGGATGAGCGTATCGCCGGGCTTGACGGTGTAGTAGCCAGGTTTGCCGGCATTTTCGGCGCCCGGCAGGGGTTTGGCCGGAACCACCTCTGCAGGCTGGGATTGCACCGGCACCGCCGTGGCCGTTCCACGGTCTTCCACGGGCGCCTTGGTCATGCGCGTGCTGCAGCCAGCCAACACCATGCTGAAAACCAAAACACCCCAACTGAGGCTACGGGCACGGGAAAAATTCATAACAATTCCAACATCCTTCAGGCAACGCCCGATTTTAGAGGGACAAAATGCACGGCTTCGAGCATGGTTTGTTTCAATCCGTGCACAGTTTTATCGACCACCAGCAGCATTTGCTGCCCGTCGGCCCCTGCCATGGGCGCCACCAGGCGGCCGCCCAGGGCCAACTGGTCACACCAGGCCTGGGGCAGGTGCGCCCCCCCGGCAGCCGCAATGATGGCGGCATAAGGCGCGCCGGATGCGTAGCCCTGCATGCCGTCACCAAACAGCAGGTGCACATTGGCCAGGCGCAAAGGGCGCAGATTGGCACGGGCTTTTTCGTGCAGGCCGCGCAGCCGCTCAATGCTGTAGACCTCGCGCGCCAGCCGCGCCAGCACCGCGGCCTGGTAGCCGCAGCCTGTGCCCACCTCCAGCACCCGGCCCAATTGGCCCGTGCTGCGCACCCCTTCTGCCCCTAGCAGCAACTGCGCCATGCGCGCAACGATGCTGGGTTTGGAAATGGTTTGCCCCAGGCCGATAGGCAGGCTGGTGTCTTCGTAGGCCTGGTTGACCAGGGCGCTGTCCACGAAACGGTGGCGCTCCACCGCCCCCATGGCAGCGAGCACGGCGGGATCGGTGATACCGCTGGCCTTGAGCCGCTCGACCATGCGCATGCGCACGGCCACGGAGTCCAGCCCCAGGCCGGATGGTGCAGGAATACCCTTGCCCGCAGGCAGGCCCACTGGCGGTGTGGGAGGCGACGCGGGCAGCACGGCCTGCCCTTGTCGGGCGGGGAGAATGCGGGCAGGAAAACCAGGGCGGCGCGGCTGCATGGCTGGCATGGCCTCAACCCGACAGGCGCGCAGCCGTCTGCGCCCAGTAGCCCAGGTTTTGGTGGTCGGTCAGATCAACCTTGAGCGGTGTGATGGCCACATGGCCTGCAGCGGTGGCATGGAAGTCCGTGCCTTCGCTGGCGTCCAGCGCAGCGCCGGCCCCGCCAATCCAGTACATGGTTTCTCCGCGGGGGCTGACCTGGGTGATGACACGCTCTGCCGCATGGCGGCGGCCCAGACGGCAGAGCTTGGGGGACCGCAGGGCGTGCAGCGGCAGGTTGGGGATGTTCACATTGAGCAACCAGGGGGCCTGCCCCACCAGTTTGTGGGTGTGCATTTGGCGCACCATGTCGGCGGCCTTGTGGGCCGCGGCTTCCAGTTCGCCCCAGCCTTTGTCCACCTGAGAAAACGCGATGGCAGGCACGCCGAACAGATAACCCTCCATGGCGGCGCCCACAGTGCCGGAATAGATGGTGTCGTCGCCCATGTTGGCGCCGTTGTTGATGCCCGAAACCACCAGGTCGGGGCGGTAGCCCAAAAGCCCCGTCAGGGCGATGTGAACGCAGTCGGCCGGGGTGCCGTTGACGTAGCGAAAACCATTGGGCGCCTGGTGCACGTACAGGGGCGCATTGAGCGTCAGCGCGTTGGATTTGGCGCTGTTGTTGTGTTCGGGGGCGATGACTTCCACATCGGCCACCTGGGCCAATGCGGCGTGCAGGGCCACAATGCCCGGGGCCTGGTAGCCATCGTCGTTGGACAAAAGAATTCTCATGGTACATCCATAGGCTGGCCGGAATTGTAGGCGCCCACCGGGCCTGGGCAGCAGTCCCTTGCACTTTCGTCACGCCAGAGACACACCCGTGCCAGGCGCCCACCTATCATCATCCCCGATCCACCTATTTTTGATCTGACAGGAGACCCTCCATGCACGCTTGGCTTTGCACCAACCCCACGGGCGTTGACGCTTTGACCTGGACTGAATTGCCCACCCCCAGCCCGAAAGCGGGCGAAGTGCTGGTCGAAATCAAGGCAGCCAGCCTGAATTTTCCGGATCTGCTGATCGTGCAGAACAAGTACCAGATCAAGCCGCCCCTGCCTTTTGTGCCGGGGTCCGAGTTTGCCGGTGTGGTGCAGGCCGTGGGCGAAGGGGTCAAGCACCTGCAGGTGGGCCAGAGCGTGGCCTGCCTCTCGGGCACGGGCGGTTTTGGCACACACACCCTGGCACCCGCGGCGCTGTGCATGCCGCTGCCGGACGGCTTCCCCCACGTGGATGCAGCCGCCTTCATCATGACCTACGCCACCTCGCACCATGCCCTGATCGAC
>CAZRFF010000061.1:0-9861 GCA_964599265.1 uncultured Simplicispira sp.
CCGTGGCCAAGCTGCTCAAGGCCCTGGTCGATAAAGAGCAGCCCGGCCTCATCATCCTGGGCAAGCAGGCCATCGACGACGATTCCAACCAGACCGGCCAAATGCTCGCCGCGCTCTGCGACCTGCCCCAGGCCACCTTTGCCAGCAAGGTCGAAGTGGCGGGCGACAAGGTCAGCGTGACCCGTGAAGTCGATGGCGGCCTGGAAACCGTGGCCCTGTCATTGCCCGCCGTGGTGACCACCGACCTGCGCCTGAACGAACCGCGCTACGTCACCCTGCCCAACATCATGAAGGCCAAGAAAAAGCAGCTCGACACCGTCAAGCCCGCCGACCTGGGCGTTGACGTGGCCCCGCGCCTCAAAACCGTCAAAGTGGCCGAGCCGGCCAAGCGCGGTGCCGGTGTCAAAGTGGCCGATGTGGCCGCTTTGGTGGACAAGCTCAAGAACGAAGCCAAGGTCATCTAAGACCGCACGCAAGGAGAACCCAACATGACCGCACTCGTTATCGCAGAACACGACAACGCCAGCATCAAGGGCGCAACACTCAACACCGTGACCGCAGCCAAGGCCTGCGGCGGTGATGTGCACGTGCTCGTCGCTGGTGAAAACGCTGGCGCCGCTGCTGCTGCAGCCGCGCAAATCGCCGGTGTCGCCAAAGTCATCCACGCCGATGGCGCCAGCCTCAAGGACGGCCTGGCCGAAAACCTGGCCGCCCAGGTGCTGGCTGTGGCCTCGGCCTACAGCCACATTCTGTTCCCTGCCACGGCCAGCGGCAAAAACGTGGCCCCCCGCGTGGCCGCCAAGCTCGATGTGGCGCAAATCAGCGAAATCACCAAGGTGGACAGCGCCGACACCTTCGAGCGCCCCATCTACGCCGGCAACGCCATCGCCACCGTGCAGTCCGCTGACGCGGTCAAGGTCATCACCGTGCGCTCCACGGGGTTTGATGCCGCTGCCGCCACCGGTGGTTCTGCCGCCGTCGAAACGGTGGCTGCCGCTGCCGATTCGGGCAAGAGCAGCTTTGCCGGCCGCGAAGTCACCAAGAGCGACCGCCCCGAACTCACGGCCGCCAAGATCATCGTCTCCGGCGGCCGTGCCCTGGGCAGTGCCGAAAAATTCAACGAAGTCATGACCCCCCTGGCCGACAAGCTGGGCGCCGCCATCGGCGCCTCGCGCGCTGCCGTGGACGCAGGCTACGCCCCCAACGACCTGCAGGTGGGCCAGACCGGCAAGATCGTGGCGCCGCAGCTCTACATTGCTGCCGGCATCTCGGGCGCCATCCAGCACTTGGCGGGCATGAAGGACTCCAAGGTGATCGTGGCGATCAACAAAGACCCCGAGGCCCCCATCTTCTCCGTGGCTGACTACGGCCTGGAGGCCGACCTGTTCACGGCCGTGCCGGAACTCGTCAAAGCGCTGTAAACCACGCACCCCCTGTGCCCCCATGCCCCCCGGGCCTGGGGGCTACGCCGTTCAAGGTCACTCTTTGGGAGCCGCACCATGGCAGCCAGTATTGCCCATTACGCCACCCTGGTGAATGAGCTGCAGAGCGAGCACCGCCTGCTTCTGGAGACCTACGGTCAGCTCAAAAAGAGCGCTGACGCCAGCGATGGGCCCGCTTTCCGGCAGGCGGTACAGGACTTCAAGGCGCTGCTGGTGCCGCACCTCGTCAAAGAGGCGTTCAAGGTCTACACCTACCTGCGCCAGCGGTCCAAAGACAGAGGCGAAACGGCTGTGTACGACAAGGTCACGGCCTACAAGACCGAAATGACCGGCATTGGCGATGCGGCCATGCGCTTCATCGATACCTACGCCGAGGCGCCTGATGCCGACATTGATTTCCCTCAGGTGCAAGAGAGTCTGCGCCAGATCGGCCTGCTGCTGGGCGATCGCATTCGCCGCGAAGAAGCTGAGCTCTATCCCCTGTACCAATCGACCCATTAACCCCGCATCCATTAACCCCTGAGTTTGTCACCACTATGAGCTACACCGCCCCCGTCAAGGACATGCTGTTCAACATGCAGCACCTGGCCCAACTGGAACAAGTCGCACAAATCCCCGGCTTTGAAGATGCCGGCCTGGACACGGCCGCCGCCGTGCTCGAAGAATGCGCCAAGTTCACCGGGGGCGTGCTGGCGCCGCTCAACTTCGAGGGTGACAAGAACCCTTCCTCCTGGAAGGATGGCGTGGTCACCGCCACACCAGGCTTCAAAGACGCTTTCCGCCAGCTCACCGAAGGCGGCTGGCAGGGTCTGCAGCACCCGCAGGACTTCGGCGGCCAGGGCCTGCCCAAGACCATTGGCGCAGCCTGCATGGAGATGCTCAACAGCTCCAACATGAGCTTTGCCTTGTGCCCCTTGCTCACTGATGGCGCCATCGAGGCGCTGCTGACGGCCGGCAGCGATGAACTCAAGGCCATCTACCTCGAAAAACTCATCTCCGGCCAGTGGACCGGCACCATGAACCTGACCGAGCCCCAGGCGGGCTCGGATCTTGCGCTGGTGCGCTCCAAGGCCGACCCGCAGCCTGATGGCACTTACAAGATTTTCGGCACCAAGATCTTCATCACCTGGGGTGAGCACGACATGGCCGAGAACATCGTGCACCTCGTGCTGGCCCGCGTGGCCGGGGCGCCCGAAGGCGTCAAGGGTATCAGCCTGTTCGTGGTGCCCAAGTTCATGGTCCAGGCCGACGGCAGCCTGGGCGCGCGCAACGATGTGCACTGCGTCTCCATCGAGCACAAGATGGGCATCAAGGCCAGCCCTACGGCCGTGCTGCAGTTTGGCGACCATGGCGGCGCCGTGGGCTACCTGGTGGGCGAAGAAAACCGCGGTTTGGAGTACATGTTCATCATGATGAACGCCGCACGCTACGGCGTGGGCATCCAGGGCGTGGCCATTGCCGAGCGCGCCTACCAAAAGGCCGTGCAATACGCCCGCGACCGCGTGCAAAGCCGCCCCGTGGATGGCAGCGTTGCCGCCAGCGCCGCCATCATCCACCACCCCGATGTGCGCCGCATGCTCATGACCATGCGTGCCACCACCGAGGCCTGCCGCGCCATGGCCAGCACGGCCGCGGCGGCCTATGACGCAGCCCACCACCACCCCGATGCCCAGGTGCGCAAAGACAACGCCACCTTCTACGAATTCATGGTGCCGCTGGTCAAGGGCTACAGCACCGAGATGAGCCTGGAAGTCACCAGCCTGGGCGTGCAAGTGCATGGCGGCATGGGTTTTATCGAAGAAACCGGTGCGGCCCAGCACTACCGCGACGCCAAAATCCTCACCATCTACGAAGGCACCACCGCCATCCAGGCCAACGACCTGGTGGGCCGCAAGACGGCGCGCGACGGCGGCCAGACGGCCCGCGCCATTGCCGCGCAGATCGAAAAAACCGAAGGCGAATTGCAAGCCAGCGGTACACCTGCCGCCCAGGCCGTGGCACAGCGCTTGGCAGCGGCGCGCAAGGCCTACCTGGCCGTGGTGGATTTTGTGTGCGGTGCGGCCAAGGCCTCGCCCAATGCGGTGTACGCCGGCAGCGTGCCCTACCTCATGCTGGCGGGCAACCTGGTGGCCGGCTGGCAAATGGGCCGTGCCCTGCTGGCCGCGCAAACGCTGTTGCCCACGGGGCAGGACGAAGCCTTCTTGCGAGCCAAGATCGCCACCGCCCAGTTCTATGCCGAGCACATCCTGGTGCGTGCGCCGGGCTTGGCGGAAGCCGTTGTGCACGGGGCTGAAAGCGCCTGCGCTCTGCCTTTGGACGCTTTCTAACCATTTCGGAGACAACCCATGGCCTTGCCTGCCGTTCTGCAAAAAACCACCCTGCCTGTCATTGGTTCGCCGTTGTTCATCATCAGCAACCCCAAGCTCGTCATCGAGCAGTGCAAGGCGGGCGTCGTGGGCTCCATGCCCGCGCTCAATGCGCGGCCTGCGGCGCAGCTCGACGACTGGCTGGCCGAGATCACCGAAACCCTGGCGGCCTGGGACAAGGCCCACCCAGAACAGCCCTCGGCCCCCTTTGCCATCAACCAGATCGTGCACAAGAGCAATGACCGCCTTGAGCACGATATGCAAGTCTGCGCCAAGTACAAGGTGCCCATCGTCATCACCTCCCTGGGCGCACGCGAAGACGTCAACCAGGGTGTGCACGCCTGGGGCGGTGTGGTGCTGCACGACATCATCAACAACAAATTCGCGCACAAGGCCGTGGAGAAGGGCGCCGATGGCCTGATCGCCGTGGCCACCGGTGCGGGCGGCCATGCGGGCATCAAGAGCCCCTTTGCCCTGGTGCAAGAAATCCGCGAATGGTTCGATGGCCCCCTGGCCCTGTCGGGCGCCATTGCCACGGGCGGTGGGGTGCTGGCCGCGCAGGCCATGGGCGCAGACTTTGCCTACATCGGTTCGGCCTTCATTGCCACGCACGAGGCCCGGGCCCAAGAGGCTTACAAGCAGGCGATTGTGGACGGCACTTCGGACGACATCGTCTACAGCAATCTGTTCACGGGCGTGCATGGCAACTACCTGGCGCCTTCCATCCGTGCTGCCGGTCTCGATCCTGAAAACCTGCCCGAATCCGACCCCAGCAAAATGAACTTTGGCGGCGACACCGCCAAGGCATGGAAAGACATCTGGGGCTGCGGCCAGGGGATTGGCGCTGTCCATGCCGTGACGAGCACGGCAGAACTCGTGGCCCGTTTGCGCCGCGAATACCAGGCCGCCCGCGAGCGCTTGCTGCGCCTGTAAAGCGCGGGGCGGCCAGCGCCCCAGGCCTTGTAAGATTGATGCCAGTCAGTGGCATGTAAGTGCGCACACTGAAAGTGTCGGGGTTTTTTACCGACTTTCAGGAGACACAACATGAGTGCGCCATCGACTGCCATCGAATCCAATCTGGTGGAAAACCGGGTATTCCCACCCTCTGAGGCCACCGTCAAGGCCGCCCGGGTTTCGGGCATGGCAGGCTACGAGGCCCTGTGCGCCGAGGCTGCCAAAGACTTTGAAGGCTTCTGGGCCCAGCACGCGCGCGACAACGTGGTGTGGATCAAGCCCTTTACCCAGACGCTCGACGAATCCGAAGCGCCGTTCTACAAATGGTTTGCCGACGGTGAATTGAACGCCAGCGCCAACTGCCTGGACAAGCACATGGGTACGGCGGTCGAGAACAAGACGGCCATCATTTTTGAAGCCGACGACGGCGCCGTCACCCAAATCACCTACAAAGAGCTGCTGGCGCGTGTCAGCCAGTTCGCCAACGCGCTCAAGGCCCAGGGCGTGAAGAAGGGCGACCGCGTGCTCGTCTACATGCCCATGACCATCGAGGGCGTGATTGCCATGCAAGCCTGCGCGCGCATTGGCGCCACGCACAGCGTGGTGTTTGGCGGCTTCTCGGCCAAGGCGGTGCAAGAGCGCGTGATCGACGCTGGCGCCGTCGCCATCGTCACCGCCAACTACCAGATGCGCGGCGGCAAGGAGCTGCCGCTCAAGGCCATCATCGATGAAGCCCTGGCCCTGGGCGGCTGCGACACGCTCAAGAGCGTGCTGGTGTACGAGCGCACCGCCACTGCCTGCAACATGGTGGCGGGCCGCGACATCACCTTCACCCAGGCCCTGGCCGGCCAGAGCAGCGAATGCGCGCCCGTGGCCGTGAATGCCGAGCATCCGCTGTTCATCCTCTACACCTCGGGCTCCACCGGCAAGCCCAAGGGCGTGCAGCACAGCACGGGCGGCTACATCCTGTGGGCCAAGATGACCATGGACTGGACGTTCGACCTGCAGCCCAGCGACGTCTTCTGGTGCACGGCCGACATTGGCTGGATCACCGGCCACACCTACGTTGCCTATGGCCCGCTGGCCGCTGGCGGCACGCAAATCATCTTTGAAGGCGTGCCCACCTACCCCAATGCCGGTCGCTTCTGGCAGATGATCGAGCGCCACAAGTGCAGCGTGTTCTACACCGCACCCACGGCCATCCGCTCGCTCATCAAGGCCGCCGATACCGACGCATCCGTACACCCCAAGAACTGGGATTTGTCGAGCCTGCGCATCCTGGGCAGCGTGGGCGAGCCCATCAACCCCGAAGCCTGGATGTGGTACTACAAGAACGTGGGCGGCGAGCGCTGCCCCATCGTCGATACCTGGTGGCAGACGGAAAACGGCGGCCACCTCATCACGCCGCTGCCGGGCGCCACGCCGCTGGTGCCGGGCTCGTGCACGCTGCCGCTGCCGGGCATTGCCGCTGCCATCGTCGATGAAACCGGCAACGACATGCCCAACGGCTCGGGCGGCATGCTGGTCATCAAGCGCCCCTGGCCATCCATGATCCGTACCATCTGGAACGACCCCGATCGCTTCAAGAAGAGCTACTTCCCCGAGGAGATGGGTGGCAAGATTTACCTCGCTGGCGACGGCGCGGTGCGCGACGCCAAGACGGGCTACTTCCGCATCACGGGCCGCATCGACGACGTGCTCAACGTCTCGGGCCACCGCATGGGCACGATGGAAATCGAATCCGCTCTGGTGTCCAAGACTGACCTGGTGGCCGAAGCCGCCGTGGTGGGTCGCCCCGACGACCTGACGGGCGAAGCCATCTGCGCCTTCGTCGTCTTGAAGCGCCCCCGCCCCACCGGTGACGAAGCCAAGCAGATCGCCAAGGAACTGCGCGACTGGGTGGCCAAGGAAATCGGCCCCATCGCCAAGCCCAAGGACATCCGCTTTGGCGAAAACCTGCCCAAGACCCGCTCGGGCAAGATCATGCGCCGCCTGCTGCGCAGCCTGGCCAAGGGCGAATCCATTACCCAGGACACCAGCACCTTGGAAAACCCGGCGATCCTGGACCAGTTGGCGCAGAACAACTGAGGTTCAGTACAGCCGCCCGCCTGGGCGGAGCACCAAAACCACAATGGGGCCTTCGGGCCCCATTGTGTTGGCTTTTAGCCATAAAAAAACCGCCAACACCGTGAGGTATGGCGGTTTTGCGCGCTGTCTCTGTGGGGTAGCGCGGCCTGTCGGCTGGAATTACTTGAGTGCCAGAATCCAGTCCACCAGCTTCTTGGCTTCGGCGTCGTTCACCTGGGCGTTGGCGGGCATGGGAACCGGGCCCCAAATGCCCTTGCTGCCCTTCATCACGTGGGTGACCAGCGTAGCGGCGGCGTCTTTTTGGCCAGCGTACTTCTTGGCCACTTCTTTGTAAGCAGGGCCAACCAGCTTCTTGTCCACTGCATGGCAGGACATGCAGTTCTTGGACTTGGCCAGCGCCTCATCGGCCATAGCAGGAGCAGCGACGGCAGCAGCCATTGCCAAAACAATCAGGGAACGTTTCATCGTAGGATCTCCTCAGGTGGGTTTACATTGGTGATAATGCCATTGTAGTGAAAGCCGTTGACAAATTTTCGGCCCAACCCTTTCAAATTTGAGGCAAATCATGTATCTGCTCGGCATTGGTCTTCTTTTGGCACTTCTCAAGTACCTCGAAATCGGTCCTGTCGCCCAATGGTCATGGTGGGTGGTGCTGGTTCCCTTCGGTCTTACGCTGCTCTGGTGGGCCTGGGCAGACACCACGGGCTACACCAAGCGCAAAGAGATGGAAAAGGTCGATAAGCGCAAACAAGACCGCGTCAACAAACACAAAGAAGCCATGGGCATGCGCCCACGCAAGCCGCGGTAAGCGCTTGGCACGGTTGCACCCGAGGGGCTAACAAGGCGATCAAATCAGCCTATAGTCCTTGTGAAACAAGGGTAAACAGCTGCAAAAATCATAGCATTTTGGCAATCAAAGCCCCTTCGGCCGGCCCTTGCAGGGGAATGCGCACGCGCAGTGGGCTGCCCGAGGCAAACTGCAGTTCGGCGCCGTCCAGGCCCAGCATGCGTTCCAGCTGCACCATGCGGTTGCCCTGGGGGTGGATGATTTCCAAGGTGTCGCCCACGTCGAAGCGGTTTTTCGTTTCCACCTCCACCCAGCCGTCCTGCACGGCCTTGACCTCGCCGACGAATTGGCTGCGCCGGGCCTCGGAGCTGCCGGTTTCGTAGTTTTGGTAGTCGTTGGCGGGGCGGCGCTCCAAAAAGCCGGGGGTGTAGCCGCGGTTGGACAGGCCTTCCAGCTCGGTGATGAGCCCGGGGTCGAAGGGGTGGCCCGCCACGGCGTCGTCGATGGCGCGGCGGTAGATTTGGGCGGTGCGCGAGACGTAGTACTGGCTCTTGGTGCGGCCTTCGATTTTGAGCGAATCGACGCCGATTTCCACCAGGCGCTGCACGTGCTCCACGGCGCGCAAGTCCTTGCTGTTCATGATGTGGGTGCCATGCTCGTCTTCCATGATGGGCATGAGCTGGCCGGGGCGCTCTTTTTCTTCCAGCAGGTACACCCGGTCGGCCAGGGGGTGGCGCTCGCCGCCGCCGCAGGAGGCAAAGGTTTTGTGGTCTTCTTCCTGTGCTTGCTGAAAGTTGAAGTCTCCCTCCATGCGCGTGGCCACGGCTTCGCCGGTGTTGGGGTCCACGGCGGCTTCCTGCGTGGCGTAGTTCCAGCGGCAGGCGTTGGTGCAGGTGCCCTGGTTGGGGTCGCGCCGGTTGAAGTAGCCCGAGAGCAGGCAGCGGCCCGAATAGGCGATGCACAGTGCGCCGTGCACGAACACTTCCAGCTCCATGTCGGGGCATTCCTGGCGGATTTTTTCGATCTCGTCCAGGCTCAGCTCACGCGAGAGGATGATGCGTTTGATTCCCACCTTTTGCCAGAACTTCACTGCTGCGTAGTTGGTGGTGTTGGCTTGTACTGAGAGGTGGATTTCTGCCTCGGGCCATTTTTCGCGCACCATCATGATCAGGCCCGCATCGGCCATGATGAGGGCATCGGGCTTGAGTGCAATGATGGGCTCGATGTCGCGCAGGTAGGTGCGTACCTTGTCGTTGTGCGCCAGCAGGTTGCTGGTGAGAAAGAATTTCTTGCCGCGTGCATGCGCTTCCTGGATGCCCTGGGCGATTTGCTCCAGGCGGAATTCGTTGTTGCGTGCGCGCAAGGAATAGCGCGGCTGCCCGGCGTACACGGCGTCGGCGCCAAAATCGTAGGCGGCACGCATTTTGTCCAGCGAGCCGGCGGGCAGGAGCAGTTCGGGGGCTTTGGGGGTCATGGGCGTGATTGTCCGTCAGCGCCTCCAGGCCGTGTGCACGGCGGCCTGGGAGCACCCAGCGGCGAAAGGGTCAGAAAAATCAGTCTTTGGGCTTAAAGCCGATGACCAGCGCCGAGGGCACACGCCCGTCCACATCGCGTGGCAGGGTTTCGGTTTTTTGCAGTGCGCGCACCACGGCATCGTCCCAGGCCTTGTTGCCGCTGGACTCGGTCAGGCGCACCCCGGTGATGGTGCCGTCGGGTGCGGCGCGCACCTCGACTTCGGCGCGTGGGTTGCCGTTGATGGCGTCCGGGTAGACGATATTGGGCTTGACCTTGGCTGCCACGCGCCCGCCATAGCTGCCCGAAGGGCCCGCGTCGCGCATGTCCTTGCCAGTGGCGTGCTCGCCGCCCGTTGCGCCCGCCAGGCCTTGCAGGCGGCGCAGGGTTTCCTGGCGGCGCTCATCGGCAGCCTTGGCGCTGGCTTTTTCCTGGGCTTCCTGCTTGCGCTTGGCCTCGGCCTCTTGGTGTTTTTTCTCTTCGGCCAGTTGTTTCTGCTTGTCCAGTTTTTCCTGGCGTTCTTTGTCGCGCTGCTTGTCTTTTTCTTTTTGCAGGCGTTCTTTTTCTTGGGCGCGGCGCTCTTCATCTTTGCGTTCACGTTCGCGCTTTTCGCGCTCGGCCTTTTCCTGGCGCTCTTTCTTTTCTTTTTCCAGGCGCTGTTTTTCGCGTTCGATGGCGATGTCGGCCTCGCGCGTGTCGGGCTGGGCCTGGC
>CAZRFF010000062.1:0-9725 GCA_964599265.1 uncultured Simplicispira sp.
CCGCACGCTGGAACGCGCCCAGTCGCTGGTGCAAGCCCACACGGCACTGGCATCGCTACAAAAAACAGAGCTTCTTGCGCAATCCCTGCAAGCGCTGGAGGGCAATTTCGACCTCATCATCAACGCCAGCGCCAGCAGCCTGGCAGGGGCCGAAGTGCCGGTCAGCGCCCAAGTTTTGCGCCCCGGCAGCCTGGCCTACGACATGATGTACGGAGCCGCCGCCCAGGGCTTCATGGACTGGGCCCGCGCACATGGCGCACAGGCGCGCGACGGGCTGGGCATGCTGGTGGAACAAGCCGCCGAAGCCTTTGCCATCTGGCGCGGCGTGCGCCCGCCCAGCGCGCAGGTGCTGGCCGAGCTGCAGGCCCTGCTGGCCGCCCCCAGCACCGCAGCCACCCACTGAACGCGCCACCCCCATGAAAGCCCTGCTGCGCTGGACGGCCCTGGCCCTGCTGGCCTGGCTGGCGCTGGAGCTGTTTTTTGTGCTGCGCATCGCGGCCATGGCGCGGGTCAACCCCGAATCCACCAGTTTTCAGCGCTCCGAAGCCTGGGCCCAATGGTCAGGCACGGGCCGGTTGCGCTGGCACCAGCAGTGGGTGCCCTACGCCCGCATCAGCCCGTACTTGAAGCGCGCCGTGGTCGCGTCCGAAGACGACGGCTTTGTCAACCACGAAGGCGTGGAATGGGCTGCCATCGAAAAAGCCTGGGAGCGCAACGCCCAAGCCGAGGCCCAGGCCGCCCGCCAAGCCCCAAAGGCCAACGGCAAGCCCGCCAAGGTACCCAAGGTGCGTGGGGGTTCCACCATCACCCAGCAATTGGCGAAAAATCTGTTGCTCTCCGGCGAGCGCACCTTGCTGCGCAAAGGGCAAGAGTTGGTACTCACCCTGGCGCTGGAATACACCCTGGACAAGGAGCGCATCCTGGAGATCTACCTCAACCACGTGGAGTGGGGTGAAGGGGTTTTTGGCGCCGAAGCCGCCGCCCGCCACTACTACCGCAAAAGCGCCGCCGACCTGGCCCCGCACGAGGCAGCCCGCCTGGCCGTCATGCTGCCCGCCCCCAAACGCTTTGAGAAAACGCCCAACTCCGCCTACCTGGCCGGGCGCACCCGCACCATCCTGGCGCGCATGGGCGCCGCGGAATTGCCTTGATCACGGCGGGGCATCCGGGTTTGCAGCGGACTCCTCGCCAAAACGGTTCCACAACGCGTCAGCAAACCAGCGCGGCATGGTTTCGGATTTCGATTCCAGCTCCACCCCGCCGGTCACCTCCCCCAGCCACAAACGATCCTGGCTGGAGTTGTCAAAGATGTAGGCCCGATCCGTCTGGCGCACCGCTTGTGCCAGTAGCGCCAGCGAGCGGTGGTAGCGCTCGACAATTTTTTCCTTTGGCACCGGATGGCCGCCCATGCGTACCCGGTGTGCCACACGCGAAATATTGATGGCCGGATCTTCCGTGGCCACGTAGTACAGATAGGTGCGAAACCCATGCTCCCGGGCTTTTTGGAGAAACGCCACTTTATCGGGCGATGACATCACCGTTTCAAAGGTGAAGCTGGTGCGGCTTTCCAGCAACTGGTGCCGAATGAAGTCGCAAAGCACCGACGCCCAATACGAATGGATGGGTACATGGCCAAACACCAGCTTGTTACCGGCAAAGCGCAGGCCATCGATCTGCTGCCTCAACCCCGCCTTATCCAATAGGGACGATTGCCATAGAAAAGCGTACTCTTGCCAGAGTCATTGGGCCCCGCAAACATGCGCAAGCGCGGCGTAGCCACCGTCTAGTTGCTGATGCGCCGCTTGCTGCCCGCGGGCACGGTAATGGGTTCGGGCAGCGCCTTGAGTACGCGGTGGGTTCCATCGGGGTGGGACTCCACCAACCGACCATCCAACACTTCAAGCACATTGCTGCCATGGGCCATGGCGCGCACATAGGCTTGCTTGAAGGCGCCACTGGCCAAATCTGGAATGCGCTGCTCCAGCGCATCCATGGCTTGTTCGCTCAGTCCATTCATCGCAAGCTCCACAATAAAAGGGATCCTGGCAAGTTTACTTCAACCCCGCAATCCCCCCCTATGATTGCCCCCATGCTTGCCAAATTGATGGGATGGTTTTTACTCGGTCTGGTGCGCCTGCTCACCGGGTCGCAGGCGCGCTGGTATGGCTGCCCGCCCAAGGCCGAGCAGCGCATTTACTTTGCCAACCACCAGAGCCATGCCGATCTGGTGCTGATCTGGGCCGCGCTGCCCGAAGAACTGCGCTCCATCACCCGCCCCATTGCCGCACGCGACTACTGGACGAAATCACCCTTTCGGCAATGGATCACCACCGCCGTGTTCAACGCCGTGTACGTGGAGCGCCAGGCCAGCACGCCTGCTGCAGCGCCCCCACCGCCAGCCGATGCCGCGCCCCCGCCCAGTCCCGAAGCCCTGCGCGCCGCCTTGCCCGAAAACGATCCCCTGGCCCCCTTGGTAAAGGCCTTGGAGAGTGGCGACTCCATCATCATCTTCCCCGAAGGCACACGCGGCCACGGCGACGATCCGCAGCCCTTCAAATCCGGCCTGTACCGGCTGGCGCAGATGTTCCCGCAGGTGGTGCTGGTGCCCGCATGGATCAACAACGTGCAGCGCGTCATCCCCAAGGGCGAAGTCGTACCCGTGCCCATCTTGTGCTCGGTCACCTTTGGCGCGCCGGTCGCGCTGGCGCCGGGCGAAGAACGCCGCCCCTTTCTCGACCGCGCCCGCCGCGCCGTGATGGACCTGCGCGAGGTGTAAGGCCATGAACAGCTACCTGCGCAGCCTCTCCACCACCCAGCAGATCGGCGCCCTCTTCCTCGCCATGTTCGGCGTGCTGCTGCTGGCCACACTGTGGTCCATTGCCCGCGGCCTGCGCCCCCTGCCCGACGAACCCCAGGCCGCCCAAACGCAGCGCCTGCGCCACCGCCACCTGCGGGCGCTGCTGCAAACCTCATGGATCATGGCCACCGTCTTCTGGGTGGCCTGGGCGCTGGGCGATGCTGTGGCCACCGTGCTCTTTGGCCTGGTGGCGTTTTGGGCGCTGCGCGAGTTCATCACCCTCTCGCCCACGCGCCGCGGCGACCACCGCAGCCTGGTGCTGGCCTTTTTTGTGGTGCTGCCCCTGCAATTTGCGCTGGTGGGGCTCAAGCAGTTCGATTTGTTCACCGTATTCATCCCCGTGTACGTGTTCATTGCCCTGCCCGTGGTCAGCGCCCTGGGCAACGACCCCCAGCGCTTTCTGGAGCGCAGCGCCAAGCTGCAGTGGGGCATCATGGTGTGCGTGTACGGCATGAGCCATGTGCCCGCCCTGCTGCTGCTCGACTTTCCGGGGCAGCCCACCGGGCGCGGGGCTTTTCTGGTGTTCTGGCTGGTGCTCTCGGTGCAGACCTGCATGGTGGTGCAGCACCTGCTGGCCCGGCGCATGGCGCACCCGCCCGTGGCACCCGCGGTCAGCCAGAGTTTTCAGTGGCCCAGCTGGCTGGCCGGTGTGGCCGTGGGCGCCCTGGTGGGGGCCTTGCTCTCGTTCATCACCCCTTTCAAACCCGGCCAGGGTTTGGGCATGGGCCTGCTGGCCTGCGCAGCGGGCAGCCTGGGGCATTTGGTGATGAAAGCCCTCAAACGCGACCGCGGCATCACCAACTGGGGCGCGCAAGGCCAGGGCACCACCGGCGCCGGCGGCCTGCTCGACCGCGTGGACGCCCTGTGCTTTGCCGCGCCAGTGTTCTTCCATTCGGTCCGCTGGTACTTTGGCCTATGAGAATCCTCGGCATAGACCCCGGCCTGCAAACCACCGGCTTTGGCGTGCTCGAAGCCCATGGCCAGCGCCTGCAGTACGTGGCCAGCGGCACCATACGCACCACCCACCTGCCGCTGGGCGACCTGCCAGCGCGGCTCAAGGTGCTGTTTGACGGCATTGGCGAAGTGGCCGCCCGCTACCAACCCGACGTGGCCACGGTGGAAATCGTCTTCGTCAACGCCAACCCCCAATCCACCCTGCTGCTGGGCCAGGCCCGGGGCGCCTGCCTCACGGCACTGGTGGCGCGTGATCTGCCCGTGGCCGAATACACCGCCCTGCAAATGAAAAAAGCCGTGGTCGGCCATGGCCGCGCCGCCAAAGCCCAGGTACAGGAAATGGTGCGCCGCCTGCTCGACCTGCCCGGCCTGCCCGGCCCCGACGCCGCCGACGCCCTGGGCATGGCCATCACCCACGCCCACGCTGGCGCCGCCATGGCCCGCGTGGCCAACGTCACCGCCCTGCAGCGCCGCCAGCATGCGATGTACAAGGGGGGGCGGAGTTATTGAGGGGACAGTCCGCTGTTCTATGCTAATAAAGACTGAAACATGCCCGCAGACAGCGAATGATCCAAGCAATCACTTTGCGGAAATCTATGCAGCCGAAGGTAATGAGAACAATGTGATCTGCCGTGCCTTAATCTATCAAATCGTGCACCCAACGAAAGCCAGACGAGCGCCTTTGTCGAACGACTGATTGCTATCCGACCGCTCTTGGTTCACCAACTGTCGCTTCACAATCCCTGCACGGCTACGGTCGGAAAAAGTTCCGAATCGAGGTGGTACGTTAGTCACCTCGAAGCAACCGCCTCCAGTCCAAGAGGTGGCTTCAGTCACGCCCCCAAAGTCGGTGCCATCGACCACACGCTGCATTCTCGGCAACAGGAAGTCCAAGACTGTCTGCATATTTCGCTCGGCGATCACCCATCGCCGACGCATCTTGTGTGCAACAGCCGCAGTCGTGCCACTGCCTCCGAAAATGTCTACCACCAACTCCCCCGGATTAGTTGCTATGTGAATGATGCGCTCCAAGAGCGCCTCGGGTTTGGGCGTGTCGAACACTTCGATATCTGGAAACATCGTCAACAAGTGGCGCTTTGCGTCGTCGTTTGTTCCAGTGTCCGACGCGCCCCACACCGTGAATGGAACAAGCCCTCTGAGCTGATGAGCAAAGAGCTTTAACCGAGGGGAGCCATCACCACCTTTTGGGAACCAGAGTCGGCCGTCATCAAGCAGGTTACGATAGGTCTGCTCGGTGGCATACCAAGAACGGCCTCGGGGTGGCCGAAGCACCAGTCCGGTCGGGGTGACGATGTCATATTGCTGCGCCTTACGAAAGCCGGGAGCCGTGAAGGGTGCGTCCGCCCAGGGGCCGCGCGGATCATCGTCGCGATTTTGCAGATGCGCATCGTCCTTGGTTAGCAGGTTGCGCGAAGTCTTCCATTTCTTAGGGCCGCTCGGGGCATACACCAATATCGTGTCGTGGTTCGACGAAAAGGCGGCCCGGGAGTCGCGGGTGGTCTTCTTCTGCCATACTACCGATGCGACGAATGCACCCTCGCCGAAAACCTCATCCATCACCGCGCGCGCCCGGTGCACTTCTGAATCATCCAGATGAACCCAGACGCTTGCATCTTCAGCAAGCAAAGGACGCAGCGTCGCGAGCCGGTCGCGCATCATGCTAAGCCACATCGGCCGATCCATGGCGTCGCTGTACTGGCGAAAGTTGACCTGCGTATTGAATGGCGGGTCAATGTACACCAGTCGGATGCCACCCTCGAGAACGCTAGTTCGTGCAGCCAGCACCTCGAGAACGTCTAGGCCATCGCCTATAGCAAGCACACTCGCGCTGGCATCCAAAGGCCTGCTCGTGAGTGGATCGAACTTTAGCGGTGTGCGCAGTCGGGGATCCTCCGGCTGCACCCACTCGTAGCCATTGTCGCCTGATGCCCGCAGCACAAGGTTCTTGTTTGTCCAAATGAGTTGAACGTCAGACATAGGGATCATCAAGGCCGAGACAGGGGAACACCGAAGGTAATGCTGGAATTATTTACAGGATATCATGAGCCATCCGAATTCAGGTGGAAAATGGAGCAACGAGAAAAGACGATCCCAGTGCCAAGCATGCCCGCCGCAGTTCCGGACAAAGCACAGGCCGAACATCTGCCGATAAAGCCATTCATTCGATGGGTCGGCGGTAAGTCGCGGCTTCTTCCTCGCATCCTCCCGCACGTTCCGTTAGATATCAGGAACTATTACGAGCCCTTCTTGGGTGGTGGGGCTGTTTTCCTTGCCTGCGCGGAGCGCATTTCGGGGCACGCGCGGCTGGCTGACCTCAATCAACACCTTGTCGCTGCCTGGGTGGCAATGAGAGATCAACCTTCGCAGCTCCGTCCCCTTCTGGACTGGTATGCGGCGAACGACTCCAAAGAGTTCTACTACAGCGTCCGGTCGGTCGTGCCCATAACGCCAATCGAGAGAGCGGCGCGGTTCCTTTACCTCAATGCGGTCTCCTGGAACCACCTGTGGCGAGAGAACTCAAAAACCGGCGCTATGAATGTGCCTTGGGGTGACCGTAGCTTCAAGGGCATCACCGAGGCGACGATGCAGGCTGTCGGCCAGGTATTGGAGCGTGCGGACATCGTTGCGGGTGACTTTCGACAGGTTCTCGGGGACGCCGCGCCCGGAGACTTTGTTTACCTCGACCCGCCGTATCTACCTGTGTTCTCGCGACCGGATGTAGAGAAGGAGCCGACCGCAAAATTCAACAAATACACAGCGAAGACCTTCGAGATGGCTGACCTCGTCGAGCTTGCGAGAATCTGCGCAGATCTGTCCGGCCGAGGTGTGCGATGGGTCATGTCCAATCGTGATACAGAAGCGGTTCACGCTCTCTTCCCGCATACCGAAATCATTCGATTCACGACCCGTCGTGCGTTGGCGGCGCAAAGCCGCCGAGAGGTTGAGGCACACCAGTCGCCGGAAGCCATCATTATTGGGAGGATCTGAATGGCTGCACAACCCGTGGAATGGGTTCTAGTTGTCCACTACGGAACGTCGGCGCACCGCGCCACTTACGGGCGTCTGCGGGGCACTACATACACGAAGGACTACATCCAACTGTCCAGGAAGGACGAATTCCTCGACGCGATAACGCGCCTTTTCCCTGTCGATGTCACAGACGCCGGATCCGTTCCACTCACTTACCAGTGGCCAACCGGCACGGCCCCAGGCGCACTGGTCTTTAACTCTGCAGATCGCCCACACCTCAAATGGGAAACTGTCCAGGGCGCTCCACGGGCTTGGAGAATGTCTCCGTCACCTAGTGACGCGACGGCCGAAACTATTCCCGGCGATCCGACACACCTCGACGTCGCTGCGGCCGAGAACGAACTCACAATGCTCGCAGAGCGCGGAGCCGGCCAACCATTTCTACTAGCAATAAAGCTTCGCAATGAAGCCAGGACACTGCATCTGCGCGCCTATTTGAAAGACCCACACCCAAGCTTTGCATGGGCCGATCTAAACCTCACGCCACATACAATTCAGGCTCTTGCCGCGAAAACGTCCAGCCAATCCGCACTCGCCTGGGTGCTGCTGCATAGTGCCGGAACATTACCAAGTACAGCTATTGAGGATGCACTGATTCAGATCACCGAGTCGGTGGATCAGGCGGCAGCAATCGATGCACTTTCACCCGATCTGGGCCGTGCAGTGGGTGCCTATCTCCGAAAACCCGGTCACGGCCTATTCTTCGACCCCGCACACAATCACGATGGCTGGGCTCAGCCGACCCCTCTCGCACCGAGCATTACCGCATCTCTCGACCAGCTCGTCGAGGCGCTTCAGGCACGTTTTCCCGCGATCGTGCAAGGGGATGCGGCAGCCGAGGCACTCGAGACCGACCAGGAAGAAGTCGATGCTTTCCGCCAGAGGATTGATCAGGGAAACTTCGGGGTTCCAGACGCCACTGCAACGGTCAAGATCCGTGGGAGTGCGCAGAAGGCGTTCGCCGCTGCAGTGAAAGCGAACTACGGCTATCAGTGCGCCATCACCGGAATCTCGAGCCGGGACTTCCTCGTCGCATCCCATATCGTTCCCTGGAGCCAAGACCAGACCATTCGACTGGATCCAACAAACGGGATCTGTCTGTCTCTGCTTGTGGATCGCGCCTTTGAGCACGGTCAACTGTTGATCGAGGATGATCTGACGATTCGCATCGATTGGGATCTCGTCGGCACTGACAGCGCACTTAGGAACCAGCTTTTGCCGTACGATGGGCGACGTATGCATACGCCAACACAGGGCGCCCCGCAACCAAGCTATCTCCAGCGACGTCGATCGCTATTCAGCCCAACGCGATACGCAAGTCTTTGACCGCAAGCAAGACGCAGTGGATCGCGCCAGGGAGATCCCGCAGAATCAGAAGTCCGAGTTGGTGGCTCATGGTCAGAATGGCCAGATTCAATACAAGGACAGCCACGGCAACGACACTTTTCCGCCATGGGGGTAAGCATGGCCCGCTGCACAGCTCCAGTCGAAGGCCATCGCTCATCTAGCGCTGCAGCGCCGCCAGCATGCGATGTACAAGGGAGGGCGGAGTTATTGATCACTCCACCGTCACACTCTTGGCCAGGTTTCGGGGCTTGTCCACATCCGTGCCCAAAGCGCATGCCGTGTGGTAGGCCAGCAGCTGCAGCGGCAGCACGTGCAAGATGGGCGAGAGCGCGCCGTAATGCCCTGGCATGCGGATGACGTGGATGCCCTCGCTGCTTTCGATGTGCGTATCGGCATCGGCCAGCACGTAGAGCACGCCGCCCCGGGCGCGCACCTCTTGCAAATTGCTCTTGAGCTTTTCCAAAAGCGCATCGTTGGGCGCCACCGTGACCACGGGCATGCTGCTGGTCACCAGCGCCAGGGGGCCATGCTTGAGTTCGCCCGCCGGGTAGGCCTCGGCGTGGATGTAGCTGATCTCTTTGAGCTTGAGCGCACCCTCCAGCGCAATGGGGTAGTGCAGCCCCCGGCCCAGGAACAAGGCGTTTTGCATGCGCGCAAACACCTCCGCCCAGCCGATGATTTGCGGCTCCAGCGCCAACACGGCCTGCAGGGCCACGGGCAGTTGGCGCATGGCTTTGATGTGCTCGGCCTCTTGCTCGGGCGCCAGGCGCCCACGCGACTGCGCCAGCGCCAGCGTGAGCAAAAACAAACCCGCCAGCTGCGTGGTAAAGGCCTTGGTGCTGGCCACGCCGATCTCTACCCCGGCGCGGGTGATGTAGGCCAGCTCGCACTCGCGCACCATGGCGCTGGTGGCCACGTTGCAAATGGTCAGGGTGTGGCGCATGCCTAAAGACTGCGCGTGGCGCAACGCGGCCAGGGTGTCGGCCGTCTCACCGCTCTGGCTGATCACCACCACCAGGGTGCGCGGGTCGGGCACACTGGTGCGGTAGCGGTACTCGCTGGCCACCTCCACCTGGGTGGGAATGCCGGCAATGTCCTCCAGCCAGTATTTGGCCGTGCAGCCGCTGTAGTAGCTGGTGCCGCAAGCAAGGATGAGCACGCGGTCGATCTCTTTGAACACACGCCACGCGGCCGTGCCGGGTTTGCCGTCCTGGGTCACGCCGTCGAACAACTCGGGGGCAATGCCCTCCACGCCTTCCAGCGTGTCGGCAATGGCGCGCGGCTGCTCAAAAATTTCTTTCTGCATGTAGTGGCGGTAAGGCCCCAGGTCGGCCGCGCCGCTGAGCACCTGCACCGTGCGCACGGGCCGCTGCGCCGCCGACAGGGAGCGCCCATCCTGGCCCGCCAGCCAGTAGCGGCCCAGTTGCAAGTCCACCAGATCGCCCTCTTCCAGGTACACGATCTGGTCCGTCACCCCTGCCAAGGCCATGGCGTCGCTGGCCAGGAAATGCTCGCT
>CAZRFF010000063.1:0-9681 GCA_964599265.1 uncultured Simplicispira sp.
CTGCCCGTTGCCCTGCACCGGGTTGAGGATGTCCTCGTACTTCAGGCCATGGGCCACGCAGGAGTTGAAGTCGTCCACGCCGTAGGCGGGCGAACTGTGCACGATACCCGTGCCATCGTCGGCCGTGGCGTAGTCGGCCACGTACACCGGTGCGTAGCGGTCGTAGCCCTTGTCCACGTGCGCCAGGGGGTGCTTGAAGCGGATGAGGTTGAGCTTCTCGCCCACGGTGGTGGCCAGCACCTGGCCCGTGGTGCCCCAGCGGGCCATGCATTTTTCAACGAGCGCGCTGGCCAGCACCAGCAGGCCGCGTTCGGTATCCACCAGGCTGTATTCCAGGGTGGGGTTGACGTTGAGCGCCTGGTTGGCCGGAATGGTCCAGGCCGTGGTGGTCCAGATCACGGCAAAGGCCGGCTTGGGCAGGGCGGCCAGGCCAAAGGCGGCGGCGAGCTGGCCGGCGTCGGCCACGGGGAACATCACGTCCAGCGTCTGGCTTTGCTTGTCGGCATATTCGATTTCAAACTCGGCCAGCGAACTGGCGCAGTCAAAGCACCAGTACACGGGCTTGAGGCCACGGTACACAAAGCCGCGCTCCATGACCTTCTTGAGCGCGCGCAGCTGCCCGGCCTCGCTGCCGTAGTTCATGGTCTTGTAGGGGTTGTCCCACTCGCCCAGCACGCCCAGGCGCTTGAAGTCCGCCATCTGCTGCACGATCTGCTCGGTGGCAAAGGCGCGGCCCCGGGCCTGCATGTCGTCGCGCGGCAGGTTGCGGCCATGCTGCTTCTCGATGGCGTTCTCGATGGGCAGGCCGTGGCAGTCCCAGCCGGGGGTGTAGAGTGCGTCAAAGCCTTCCAACTGGCGCGCCTTGGTGATCATGTCCTTGAGGATTTTGTTCACCGCGTGGCCGATGTGGATCTGGCCATTGGCATACGGCGGGCCATCGTGCAGGATGAACTTGGGGGCGCCGCGCCGGGCATCGCGCAGTTGCTTGTAAATGCCTTTTTCGTCCCAGTCCTTGGCCCATTGCGGCTCGCGCTTGGGCAGGTCGCCGCGCATGGGGAACGGCGTGTCGGGCATGTTCAGCGTGGCGCGGTAAGCGCTCTCAGGGGCTTTCTTGGGGGACGATTCGGACATGACGAAACCTTCCAATCAAGGGGGTGCAGGCGCCGGGCCGGCAATGCAAAGGCGAAAGAAGCAGGGCACAGCCTGCAGGGTGCGGGCGGGGGCAGGCCCGTCAAATTCGGTCGCGTGTGGTTTGGCGGCGGGTTTCGGCGTGGGCGGCAAACCAGGCACGTGCGTCCGCGCAGTCCTGGGCGATGCCTTGGGTGAGGGCATCCAGACCGTCGTATTTGCGCTCGTCGTGCAGTTTGTGCAGTAGTTCCACGCGGATGATTTTACCGTAGGCCCCCTCGGGCCCCAGGTGGCTGGGCCACTCCAGGCAATGCGTCTCCAGCAGCACGCGCCCGCCGTTCACGTCGTTGGGGTCCAGCGAAGGGCGCACGCCCAGGTTGGCCACCCCGGGCAGTGGTTGCTGTGCCAGGCCATGCACCCAGACGGTGAAGATGCCGCTGGCGGCAGGCTTCCAGTGGGCAAAGCGCAGGTTGAGGGTGCGAAACCCGTCGTTACGGCCGGTGTGGCTCTCGGCCAACTGGCGCCCGAGCTTGCGCCCATGCAGCACATGGCCGCTGATGGTGTAGGGGCGGCCCAGGAGCTGCGCGGCATCCTGCATGCGGCCAGCGGCCAGGGCGGTGCGCACCTCGGAGCTGGAAACGCGCAGGCCGTGCACCTCGTAGCTGTTCATGCGCGCCACGTCAAAGCCTTGGGCCTGGCCTGCGGCGTCGAGCATGGCGTAATCGCCCGCGCGCTGCTTGCCAAAGCGAAAATCGTCGCCCACCAGCATATAGCGCACGCCCAGGCCGCGCACCAGCACCTCGTCAATAAAGGCCTGGGGCGACTGCCCCGCCAGGCGGGCGCCAAAGGGCAGCACCACGGCCTGGTCTACGCCGTAGTGCGCCAGCTCGGTGAGCTTGTCGCGCAGCGTGCCAATGCGGGCCGGAGCCAGCTCGGGTTTTTTCTGCACGCTGGCAAAGTAGTCGCGCGGGTGTGGCTCGAAGGTGAGCGCGCAACTGGGCACGCCGCGCTGCGCCGCCTCGGCCTTGAGCAGCGCCAGCATGGCCTGGTGGCCGCGGTGCACACCGTCGAAATTGCCGATGGTCAATGCGCACGCCGGGGCAATGTCCGGGTGGTGGAATCCGCGAAAGATTTTCATGGACGGTATCTTTTTGCTAGCGCCTTGCGCGCAGCCCTGCAGCCGAGGGGGTGGAATTGAGCGTATATTGTGACGCAGTCACGCCCGCTGTAGCCTCTGCCTTGCCGCCGTGGGGCAAGGGCCAGCGCAGCCCCTGTGCTGGGCGTGGTGCCTTGTTCCTTGTCCGCGTGTTGTTCGAGGAGGCGTTGCGTGAAGGTGCTCAAATTGTCGGCCCAGGGGCTGCCGCAGTCGTGGATTTCGCTGGAGCAGGCGGTGTTGCACTACGCCGCTGGCGAGGTGCGCTGGGAGTCTGGCGGCCAAATCGCGCTGTTCCGTGGCGGGCGCAACGCACGCACGGGCGAGCTGTCGCAGATCGCGGTCAACAGCATCATCGGCACCCGGGGCGTGCCCGCCATCAACCCCTTTGGCCTGCGGCCGGCCCTCACCAACGGCAAGCTCTTTGCCCGCGACCGCAATGTGTGCGCCTACTGCGGCGGGCATTTTCACGAACAGGATTTGACGCGCGAGCACATCATCCCCTTTGCCCGCCAGGGGGTGGACCACTGGATGAACGTGGTGACCGCCTGCCGCGCCTGCAACCACCGCAAGGGCCCGCGCACGCCCGAGCAGGCGCACATGCCGCTGCTCTACGCGCCCTATGTGCCCAGCCTGTGGGAAGACTTCATCCTGCGCAACCGCCGCATCCTGGCCGACCAGATGGAGTTTTTGATGGCGCATGTGCCGCGGTCGTCGCGGTTGTTGTGTTGAGGCAATACCCTGCCGGTATGCTGGGCCCACGGCTTGTATAGATAATGCTCAGTTTTGGTGCTTGATCCCAAGCTGGCCTGTGACCCGATTTTTCATTATCTTTGCCGTTTGCCTGGTGGTACTGTTTCGCATCGATATGCTCGATACGGTGCAGCAAAACGTGGCCGGACCCTGGACGCAGTGGCTGGCCACCGCCAGCGCCAGCCTTGTCACCCCATGGGATGCCGACATCGTGCACCAGGGCCGCATTTTGATGAGCAAGGCCACGGGTTTCGCCGTGTCCATCGAGGCGGGCTGCAATGGCATCGAGGCCGCCATTGTGCTCATTGCAGGCATGGTGGCTTTCCCGTCCACCTGGGTGCAAAAGCTGCTGGGCATTGCCCTGGGCTTTGCCGCAGTCCAGGCCGTCAACCTGCTGCGCATCATCAGCCTGTACTACCTGGGGCAGTACAGCAAGCCGGTGTTTGAATTTGCGCACCTGTACCTTTGGCAGGCCTTGATCATGCTGGACGTGCTGATCGTGTGGCTGCTGTGGATACGCTGGGTGGCCCAAAAAGCGCCTGCCCCGGCGGAGGCCGGCCATGCTGCTTAAACCGCACACCCGGTTTTTTTTGCTTTCCATCGTCGGGCTGCTGTGCCTGATGCCGCTGTGGTATTTCATCGCTCCCACGTTGTCGGCCCCCGTGTTTTATGTGGCTGGCGAAGCCTTTTCGGCCATCTTCCATTGGGTTATAGGCTACCAACGCAACGAAGCATTGGGCGTGCTGCAAACCAGCATCAAAGTGTTCAGCCAATACCAGGGCCAAACCCGGCTGGGTGCCCTGGCACCGGTCGTGGATTACCGTATGCAGGGCTATGGTATGGTGATCCTGTGGTCTTTGCTGCTGGCTTCGCGCCCCAAGGCCTGGGTGCGCAAGCTTTTGCTGGGGTCGGTGGCCATGCTGGCGGCGCAGGCAGTGGCAGTGGGTTTGCAGTGGCTCAATGATGTGCTTTACCGTGCCGGCCCCGAGGCCCTGGCGCAAACCGGGCTGCCCGCCTGGGTGGCAGAGGTGGTGGCCTTTGGCTTTCACTTCAACCTGTTCATCTTCTCGGCACTGCTGCCCATCCTTCTGTGGGGGGTGCTGAGCAAGGATTTTGTGCATGGGTTTTGGGCGGGGCTGGTGGGCAAGGATTTGTCGCGCAATAGCACATAAATCGTGAACAATTGTCAAATGATTACAAGAACTTGGTTCCATCAGGGACAATTGTTAAATTAAATAGAATTTAATTAGAAGAAGTTGATGAGGGGAATGTTGCGGTCGATGGTCCGTGCAGGGGGAGGGCTGGTTGCGGCCATGCTGCTGGTCGGCACAGTGCACGCGGATTTCGTCAATGGTGGTTTCGAGAGTGGCTCGTTCGGCTCGGAGTGGATCAGGACGCCTTTGCAGAACAACGGTGTGCCCACAGCGGGCACACACGCCATCAACCCCAAATCCATCAAAGATTTGAATTTGCGGGCCAATGCTGCTGATCCGGGGTACGACGCCAACCTCTATACCACTACAGGCACCGCGCCAGATTCCACGGACATGTCCGTGATTCTGGATGCTGGGGGGGCGGGCAAGCGAACCCAGCAGGATCCGCTGCTCAACGGCAGTACCCCGGCTGCTACGTTGCGTTGGCCTTTTGCGGGCAATTACAGTGCGCTCGTCAACCTCGATCCCATTGGGGCGGCTGCGGCGGATCGCCATATTGCGCGTTCTGGCTCTCCAAACTTGGGCAGTCCTGCCGTGCAATATACGGGTCACGGTGCACGCGCCAGTTCCATTCGCCAGCGTGCACAAGTGCTGGCTTCTGATGTCGATCCGGATGGCAAAGTGCACATCCGCTTTGCCATGACGCCGGTGCTCGATAACCCCGGCTTGATCAAAAAACTGAGCGGCACGGTGACGGCAACCAATAGCTCTGCCGTTGTGACAGGGACAGGCACGAATTTTTTGAGCACGGTGGCTGTGGGCAACTATGTGCGCCTTGGTACAAACGCTACAGATCGGCTGGTAACGGCCGTGAATAGCGATACCCAGATCACCCTGTCAGCCAATGCCATCAACGTAACGGGTGGGGACGTTTATGTTTCCAAGGTAACGAACGGTCACTACCCGGAAGAGCAGCCGTATTTTGCCGTTGAGGTGCGCAAGATCACTTCAGGTACAGACGCTACCCCGGTGGCTGTGCCTGGTGCCCCTGTCAGTTCCCCTGGGCAGTTGTTTTTTACGTTCAACTTCTCCAACCAGCCGGGGACCGTCTGGCACGACGTGACCAACAACAGTCGCAATTACGCCTATTCAGAGTTCATTACTTTCGACATCGCCCCAGGCAACGCCAAATTGCAGGTGGGCGACTGGATTGAGCTTGAACTGGTGGCTGCGGGGTGCTCCCCTGGCGGGCATGAAGGCCACGTGCACGTGGACAGCTTCAGTTTCAAGTTGCCCGACGAACTGTGGGTGAGCGTTTCCGGCCCCACGTCGGTCAGCAACGCCAATGGCACGCAGATCACCTACACCTATACCTATACGAACAGAACCAGCGATCCTGTCAATAACGTAACCATCAAGCCCGTGATGCCGCAGGACAACACGGCCGTTCCGCAAGATTCAACGTTCGTTTCTTCCAGTGGCGGCAATTGCATGCCAGACACAGGCGGGGCAACCGGCTCGCCACCCACGCCCGGCGGTTCGCTCAGCTGCAACGTGGGTACGGTGCCTCCGGGGGGGACGGGCACTTTCACGGTCACTATCACCATTCCTGACGGTGCCACAGGTCCTATCAACAATGGCGATTACACCATCCAGGGAGACTTGATCGGACCCTTGGCCGGGCCGATGTGGAAAACGGATCTGGTCGCCCCTGCAACGCTCTCCGACATGCAGGTCAATGCTTCAGGCCTGCCAGGGACGGCCACTGTAGGCACGAACTACAGCGGCTCCTATACCTGTAGCAATGCAGGTGTTGCGGATGCGACCGTGGCCACCTGCGATGCGGCCAACCTGCCAGCGGGCGTGAGCGTGACGGCCTGCACCATCAGCCCTGCCAATGCGCCTTGGACGCAGCCCGCCAATGTTCCGGCAGGGGAGACGGTAACGTGCCAAGTGAGCGGCCTGCCCACCACGCAGGGCACTACCACCGTATCGGTGAGCACGGGCGCCGATAACGACCCCGACACAACGAACAACAATGCGTCTGTGCCGATTGTGATTGCTGCTGCCGCAGCGGCGCCGGATATGCAGGTGAATCTGGCTGGCTTGCCATCCATCGCAGTGATTGGCGCGCCTTATTCCGGCAGCTTCACCTGCACGAACGCGGGTGCTATTGCTGCGCCTGCGAATGCGAGTACGCGCTGCGAGATCAGCAATCTGCCCGCAGGCATTGCGCAAGGTGCTTGCACTGTATCGCCGTCGGGGGCTGCCTGGGCGCAAGGCAGTGCGGTGCCTGTAGGTGCTGTAGTGAGTTGTGCCGTGAGCGGGACGCCGTCGGCCGGCGCTGTCAGCTCCACGGTGACGGGGACTACCGGTACTCCGGGTGACAGCAATCTGCTGAACAATACCGCTACGGCCTCCATCACTTTGCAGGCAACAGCGCCCGATGTGCGGGTTGATTTGAGCGGATTGCCTGCCACCGCCAATGTGGGTGTTCCTTATTCGGGCAGTTTTACCTGTACCAACGGCGGGTCGGCAAATGCCGTGACAGGCACCAGTTGCGATATCACCGGTGGTTTGCCGCCGGGCGTGACGGTAACGCCGGGCTCGTGCACCATCGGGGGGAGTGCTTGGGCGCCGAATAGCCCTATCCCTATCGGGCAGACTGTGACTTGCCAGGTGAGCGGCACACCCACTGCAGTGGGTACCACCACGGCGCATGGCAGCACAAGCGCAACGAACGACCCCAATCTGTTTAACAACACCCAGGATCGCAGCATTGCCGTCGCTGCGGCGGGAGGGGCGGCAGCGATTCCCACCCTGAGCGAATGGGGGCTATTGATCCTGTCGGTCTTGATGGGGGTGTTCATGGTGGGTATGCAGCGCCGCCGGATGCATTGAGCAAACCGTTGCGGCCATGAAAAAGCCAGCGGCGCTTCAAGGGCGCCGCTGGCTTTTGTGCGTTTGAGGGGGTAGGGGTCTGAGAAAGGCCCGGCGTTCAGCGCCGCCCGCCCAGGCCGCCTTGCTGCTGCACCTGCGCGCGTTCGCGGCCCAGGGTCCGGCCCAGGGCGGAGGCGTCGAGGTTGCCGGACTGCACGCGCTTGGCCAGGAAGGCCATGACCATGGGGGCTAGCATGGCGAGCAACTGGCCCGCGTTGTTGCCCAGGCTGCTGGCCTGGCCGGGCTGGCTTTCGGCGCAATGGGGGCCGTGGCGTGGCAGTTGTTGACAAAAACAAAGCCCCGCAGGCTTGTCAGAACCTGCGGGGCTTTGCCATGAGGGGTATGCGTCAGGCGAATACGCCCGCCGTCTCCTGCATGCGTTGGGGCTGGGCTACTACTCAGTAGCGCCGACGGGCCAAGACCATACCGGCAGCAGCCACCATCAGCATCAGGGCGATCAGCATCCATTCCGACAGCGTCGGTATCGCAGCAGCCGGAGCCGCAGCAAAGCTCAAATCAAGTACCACCACCGTGCTGGGAGTGAAAGGCAAACCTTGCCAGTTGATGCGAACGGTGTTGGCGTCGAATGAAATTCGGGAGGCATCCAAGCCAACCATATTGGTTGCCGCGTTCAACGTAACGCCCGTGATGCTAGGGATGGTTCCGTTCAGGTCGGTAAACACGATGCCGTTGAACGCAGCGAAAGACCAAGTGGAAGTTGAGTTGTAGGTAATCCGGATGGAATTGGCCGAGTAGTCGATATTGGTGCGCGGATCAAGGTTAGGAAAATTTGTGACCTCGACCCCCGGGCCCACGACGCTGTCAACCAGTGCGCCATGCGGCGAACTCAGATTGGGCCAGTAGTACTGCGCTCGCACGGTTTGACCCGTCAATTGGGCCGACGCCAGCGGAGCGGCCATGAGCAGGGCCATGGCAACCAGCACTTGGCCGAAGAAGGCAGCGCCTTTGCCCACCGTGATTTTCAAACTTTTCATTTTTTAGCCCCGGAAGATAGGTAAGTGCACCAATTGTAGGGAAGTGTATGTTCTGGTGCGCGGTGTTTTGATGCATTGGTTTTTAAACAACGCTACCGACAATATTTGTGTTGCTTTCTGTACCAGTCCGGGGCCATTTCAGATCAGGCAAACACCCCCGCCGTCTCCTGCATGCGCGCCGACACCTCGCCCAGGTGGTGCAGCGTGTCGCCCCAGGCCATCTCCAGCTGGGTCAGCGTCTTGAAGTAGTGGCTTGCGATGTATTCATGGGTCACGCCAATGCCGCCGTGCAGTTGCACGGCCTGCTGGCCGACGAAGCGCATGGATTGGCCCAGCTGTCCTTTGGCGCGGGCCAGGGCGCGGCGGCGTTCTGCGGCGGGGGCGGCCAGCTTGAGGCTGGCGTAGTAGCCCATGGAGCGGGCCAGTTCCAGCTGCATTTTCATGTCGGCCATGCGGTGGCGCAGGGCCTGGAAGCTGGCAATGGCCACGCCGAATTGCTTGCGCTGGTTGAGGTAGTCGGCGGTGAGGGTGACGGTCTGGTCCATCACGCCCACGGCGTAGGCGCAGGCGGCGGCGATGCCGGTGTCGGTGGCCAGCTCCAGCGCGGCCAGCCCGTCCTGGGTGACCAGGGTGGCGGGGGCGTTGGTGCACTGCACTTCGGCGGCGCGGCTGCCGTCTTGCGTGCCGTAGCCCTGGGTGGCCACGCCGGGGGCGGTGCGCTCGACCAGGAACAGCGCGATCTGGCCGTTCAGCTGCGCGGGCACGAGGAAGGCGTCGGCCTGGTCACCCGCGGGCACGATGCTTTTGTTTGCTGTGAGCGCGAACCCAGTGGGCGTTGCTGCCGCTTTGGCCTCGCACACATCCAGGCGGTAGCGGGCCTTGCGTTCTTGCTGGGCCAGCACCACCAGGGCTTCGCCGCTGGCAATGCGGGGCAGCCAGGCGGCTTGCACGTCGGCGCCGGCGTATTGGGCCAGCACGCTGCTGGCCACCAGGGTTTGCGCCAGGGGTTCGAGCACGATGCCGCGGCCCAGTTCTTCCATGGCCACCATGGCGTCGATGGCGCCCTGGCCCAGGCCGCCGTGCTGCTCGGGCACCGTGAGGGCGGTCAGGCCCAGTTCGGCCAGTTCGCCATAGGCGGCGCGGTCAAAGCCGCCGGCGGCAACGATGCTGCTGCGGCGTTCAAAGGTGTAGCCTTTGTCCACCCATTTGCGCACGGCGTCGCGCAGTTGTTCCTGGTCGTCGGAAAAATTGAAATCCATGTTGTTGTCTCCTTAGCCCAGAACCGTTTGAGCGACGATGTTGCGCTGCACTTCGTTCGAACCGCCGTAGATGGTGGTTTTGCGCATATTGAAGTAGGTGGACGCCAGGGGCGCGTTGGCCGTGATGCCGCCGGGGAAGTTGCCTTGCCAGCCGGCCTCCATGGCCTCTTCGATGAAAGGCAGGGCAAAGGGCCCGGCGGCCAGCATCATCAGCTCGCTGTAGCGCTGCTGGATCTCGCTGCCCTTGATTTTGAGCAGGCCGGCGATGTCCAGCGGGTTTTTGCCGCTCTTTTCCATGG
>CAZRFF010000064.1:0-9605 GCA_964599265.1 uncultured Simplicispira sp.
ATGTTCCGCCGCGCCATGAAGCGCGCCATGCAGAACGCCATGCGCCTGGGCGCCCAGGGCATCAAGATCATGTCCTCGGGCCGTCTGAACGGCATCGAAATCGCCCGTACCGAGTGGTACCGCGAAGGCCGTGTGCCCCTGCACACCCTGCGCGCCGACATCGACTACGGCACCTCCGAAGCCAAGACCACCTACGGTGTGATCGGCGTGAAGGTGTGGGTCTACAAGGGCGATACGCTGGGCCGTGGCGCTGTGCCTGTGGCTGAGACGCCGCGCCCTGAAGAAGAGCGCCGCCCCCGTGGTCCGCGCCGCGATGGCCGCCCTGGTGGTGACCGCGCAGGTGCTGGTCGTGGTGGTCGCCGCCCCGCTGGCACCAATGCCGCACCCGCCGACGGCAGCGACAAGCCTGCTGGCGCTGGTGCAGATTCCGTTAAGCGCGTAAGCAAAGCCGCGCCCGCCGCAGCGGACGGTAAAGGAGAATAACTATGCTGCAACCTGCTCGCCGCAAATACCGCAAGGAGCAAAAAGGCCGTAACACCGGCGTCGCAACCCGTGGCAACACGGTGGCGTTCGGTGACTTCGGTCTCAAGTGCACGGACCGTGGTCGCCTGACGGCCCGCCAGATCGAGGCCGCGCGCCGTGCCATTTCGCGCCACGTCAAGCGTGGTGGCCGCATCTGGATCCGCGTGTTCCCGGACAAGCCCATTTCCACCAAGCCCGCCGAAGTGCGTATGGGTAACGGTAAGGGCAACCCCGAGTACTACGTGGCCGAAATCCAGCCCGGCAAGGTCGTGTTCGAGATCCTCGGCGTGCCCGAGCAACTCGCCCGCGAGGCATTCCGTCTGGCCGCTGCCAAGCTGCCCCTGCGCACGACCTTTGTCGAGCGCCTGATTGGTCAATGATTCAGGAGAAACAGAAATGAATGCTGCTGAATTGCGCCAAAAAGACGAAGCCGCTCTGGCCGCCGAAGTGAAGTCGCTGCAAAAGGCCCATTTCGGCCTGCGCATGCAAAAGGCTACGCAACAGCTGGGCAACACTGCCACGCTCAAGAGCACCCGCCGCGATATCGCCCGCGCCAAGACCATCCTGGCTGAAAAGCAAGCCGCTAACACCGCAAAGGCCTAAGGAGCGAATATGACGGAAGCCAAAAAATCCCTCAAGCGCACCCTGATCGGCAAGGTGGTGAGCGACAAGCGCGCCAAGACCGTGACCGTTCTGGTCGAGCGCAGCGTCAAGCACCCCATCTACGACAAGATCGTGATCAAGTCGAGCAAGTACCACGCCCATGACGAAAAGGGTGAGTACAAGATGGGTGATACCGTGGAAATCACGGAAAGCCGTCCGCTGTCCAAGACCAAGAACTGGGTCGCCACACGCCTGGTGCAAAAGGCCGCACTGGTCTAAGCCCAAGCAGCTGTGCGCTGCAAGAAAAACAAAAACGACCCACAATCTGGGTCGTTTTTGTTTTTGGGCATCTCGCAGTGGGGTGCCCTGCACAGGAGATTGAAATGATCCAGATTGGCGACACCCTTCCCAAAACCACTTTGATGGAGTACGTGGAGGTCGAAGGCAATGGCTGCAGCATAGGCCCCAACCCTGTGGATGTGGCCCAGGCCAGCGCAGGTAAAACCATTGCCCTGTTTGCGGTGCCCGGTGCGTTCACGCCCACTTGCTCGGCCAAGCATGTGCCCGGCTACCTGGAGAAAGCCTCCGAACTCAAGGCCGCTGGCGTGGATGAAATTTGGTGTTTGGCCGTGAACGACGCCTTCGTGATGGGTGCCTGGGCGCGTGAGCAAAACACCCAGGGCAAGCTGCGCATGCTGGCCGATGGTGACGCCGCCTTTGCCCAAGCCACGGGCCTGACGCTGGATTTACATGGCAAGGGCCTGGGTCTGCGCAGCAACCGCTATTCCATGCTGGTCAAAGATGGCAAGATCCTGCAGCTCAACGTCGAGGCCCCAGGCAAGTTTGAGGTGAGCGATGCGGCCACTTTGCTAGGGCAGATCCGCGCCGCCTGATGCGGACAGAGCCCACAGTCAGAGCGCTGCCTTGAGGTAATGCGCGCCCGCAATAGGGTTGTGGTAGTAGGGCGGAATTTCCTCAAACCCCAGCTCGGCGTAGAGCGCGCGGGCCGACTCCATATCGTCCAGGGTGTCGAGCAGGATATTGTCGTACCCGGCCATGCGCGCAGCATCCAGAATGCGCTCGGCCAACTGGCGCCCTAACCCGAAGCCACGAAATGCCTTGCGCACATACAGGCGCTTCATTTCGCTGGCGTTGGGGTAGTCGCAATTGTCCAAGGGGCGCATGGCGCAGCACCCGGCGTAGGCGCCATCCACCACCGCGAGAACCAGCGCCCCCCGGGGCGGTGCGTAGTCGCCGGGCAATTCAGCCAGTTCTTGTTCGAAATTTTGAAAGCACAAGTCCACGTTCAGGCTATGCGCATACTCTTCGAACAGAGTGCGCACTTCGCGCCAGTGCTCAGGGGTTTCGGGGTGAAAAAGTTGTATGTCAGGGGTGTCCACTGCGTACGGCTGGGCAATGCTGGGCCCCGCAGTGTAGCGCCTTGGGGTATCAGGCGTCAGCCAGCAGTTTTTCGATCAGCTGGTGCAACTGCACAAAATCGGGGGCCCCCACATAAGTTTTGACGATTTCACCGCGCTTGTTCAGCAAATATGTGGTGGGGGTGATACGCACGTCGCCCCAGGCCTTGGCCACCGCACCGGTGTTGTCAATCGCCACTTTGAAAGGCAGCTTGCGTGTCTCGGCAAAGTTGACCACGTAGCTGGGCGGGTCGTAGCTCATTGCCACGGCCAGGGTTTCGTAGCCGCGGGCGCGGTACTTCACGTGGGTGTCGACCAGGCCGGGCATTTCGGCTACGCAAGTCGTGCAACTGGTGGCCCAGAAGTTGACCAGCACCACTTTGCCCCGGAAGTCGGTGGTGGTCTGCCTGGCGCCATCCAGCAGTACAAAGGTGGATTCCGGCGCGCTGGAAGAACTGCAACCCATGATGGCCAAGCTGCCGGCGCACAAAGCACCGAGCAAGGTGCGCCGGGGGAATTTGGAGCGCGCACCGGCCTGGCTGCCTGCGGGGCGGGCAGTCAAAGGCAAGGGGTGTGAAACGGGGGGCATGGGAGGACTCCAGCAAAGCACGGGCGGTCAAAAAGCGCGCCAGGCGCCATTGTGCGCCTGTACCGTAGTCGGAGTGTCAAAGGGCGCAAAAGTTTCGGGGGCAAGACCAAGCGGAGCAAGGCGCCGCAGCAGGAGGGGCCAGCCGCGGCCATAATAAGCAACTACTTACAGACCATGTCCACCCAGATTTTTTTGATTGCCCACACGCCGTTGGCCAGCGCATTGCGCGAAGGTGCGCTGCACGTGTTCCCCGACTGCGCCGCGCATGTGCTGGTGCTGGATGTTCAACCCGATGCCGCGCCCGAAGCCACATTGGCCCAGGCTGAAAAAATCCTGGAAAGCGCAGCGCAAGAGTCTGTGCTGGTGCTGACCGATGTGTTTGGTGCCACTCCCTGCAATGTGGCGCAGCGTTTGATTGCGGGGCGCAATGCGCGTTTGCTCACAGGCGCCAACCTGCCCATGCTGCTGCGCAGCGTGTGCTACCGTCATGAACCTTTGGACGCCTTGATGCAACGCGCCCTGGTGGGCGGCACACAGGGCGTGATGCAGGTAGAGCCCCAGCCGCTCCCATCTTCCTCCAACCAACACCCATGATCAAAACGGACACGACCATCACCAACAAATTGGGTTTGCACGCCCGCGCCTCGGCCAAGCTTACCAAGCTGGCCAGCAGTTTTGATGCCGAGGTATTCATGCGCCGGGGGGAGCGGCGCATCAACGCCAAAAGCATCATGGGCGTGATGATGCTGGCCGCCGGTATGGGGACGGTGGTAGAGGTGGAAACCGACGGCCCCCAGGAACGCGAAGCCATGGACGCCTTGTTGGCGCTCATAGCCGACAAATTTGGCGAGGGCGAGTGAGCATGCGCCTGCTCCACGCCTTGCCAGGAAAACCAGGGGACGTGCCATGACGTTTTCGATTGCCGGACTGGCGGTGTCCCGGGGTGTTTCCATCGGGCGGGCGGTGCTGGTGGGTTCGGGCCGGATGGAGATTGCCCACTACTTCATTGAACCCGACCAGGTTGAGGGCGAAATCGCCCGCGTGCGCAGCGGCCGCAATGCGGTGATGGAAGAGCTCCAGCGCCTGCAGGCCGACATGCCTGTTGACGCACCGCAGGAACTCACGGCGCTGCTGGACGTGCATTTGATGCTGCTGCAAGACGAGATGCTCTCAGACGGTGTCAAGCACTGGATCACCGAGCGCCTGTACAACGCCGAATGGGCCTTGACCACGCAGTTGGAGGTGATTGCGCGGCAGTTTGACGAGATGGAGGACGACTACCTGCGTGAGCGCAAGGCGGATCTGGAGCAGGTGGTTGAGCGCATTTTGCGGCACATGAAGGGCATGGTCAGCCCTGTGGCGCCACCGGTCAGCCCCAGGCGCAAGACCCAGCAAGACTTGATGCTGGACGATGGCATGGATGTGCCCCTGGTGCTGGTGGCGCAAGACCTCTCGCCTGCCGATTTGCTGCAATTCAAAAAAAGCGTGTTTGCCGGTTTTGTGACCGACGTGGGCGGCAAAACCTCGCACACCGCCATCGTCGCACGCAGCATGGACATCCCTGCTGTGGTGGGCGCACGCACCGCCAGCCAGCTGGTGCGCCAGGACGACTGGATCATCATCGACGGTGATGCCGGTGTGCTCATCATCGATCCCTCACCCATCATCCTGGCCGAATACGGCTACCGCCAGCGCCAGATCGAGCTGGAGCGCGAACGCCTGACCCGCTTGCGCCACACGCCCTCCGTGACGCTGGATGGCGAGCATGTGCAGCTGCTGGCCAATATTGAAATGCCGCAGGATGCTGCCGTGGCCGTGGCGGCCGGGGCCGTGGGGGTGGGGCTGTTTCGCACCGAATTTTTGTTCATGGGCCGCGCAGGCAATCTGCCCGACGAAGAGGAGCAGTACCACGCTTACCGCGAAGCCGTGGAGGGCATGCACGGTTTACCCATCACCATACGCACCATCGATATCGGTGCCGACAAACCGCTGGACAAAGGGCACAAGGCCAGTTCGCTCAATCCGGCGCTGGGCCTGCGGGCCATCCGCTGGAGCTTGTCCGATCCGGGCATGTTCCGCGCCCAGTTGCGTGCGCTGCTGCGTGCTGCGGCGCATGGCAAGGTGAACATCATGTTCCCCATGCTGTCGCACCCGGCCGAGGTGGAGCAAACCCTGGCCCAGGTGCGGCTGGCGCAGGATGAGCTGGATGCGCGGGCCGCCGTGTATGGGCCAGTGTCGTTGGGCGCGATGATTGAAGTGCCGGCAGCGGCGCTCATGGTGCGCTACTTTCTGCGGCACTTTGATTTCCTGTCCATAGGCACCAACGATCTGATCCAGTACACCCTGGCCATCGACCGTGCTGACGAGGCCGTCTCACACCTGTACGACCCCATGCATCCGGCGGTACTGCGCTTGGTGGCCGATGTGATCGCTGCAGGGCATGCGCAGGGCAAGAGCGTATCGGTGTGCGGCGAAACGGCGGGCGAGGTGGGTATGACACGCTTGCTGCTGGGCCTGGGTTTGCGCAGCTTTTCCATGCATCCGGCACAAATTCTGGCCATCAAACAAGAAGTGCTCCGCGCGGATACGCGCAAACTCGCACCCTGGGCGCAGCAGGTGCTGGTCGGGGCTGAACTGGCCGCACCCGCAGCACCGTAGGGCTATCAATTCAATAGCTATTGACGCCGTTTGAATGCGCGGTATGCCGTGTTGGGGCTGGGCATCACCGCGCCCGCATGCCCAGTACGGCCGCGCCTATGATCATGGCCGTGGCCACTGCCAGGCTGGGGCTGAAAGGCCGCCCGCTCACCAGCACCAGCAGGCTGGTGGAAGCCAGTGGCGTGATGTAACTCAGAATGCCGATGTGGCGGGCATCCCCGAGCTTGAGGGCCTTGTCCCACAGGTAGAACGAGGCCCCCAGCGGCCCCAGGCCCAGCACAGCCAGCAGCGCCCAGTCGCGCACCGAGAGGGTGGCCGGGGGCTCCAGCAGCGCATGGCACAGCAGTGAAAGCAAACCCGAGATCAAGCCAAACAGGCCGATGGCGGTGGTGGGGAAGGCGGCCACGCGCTTGGTCAGCAGCGAATAAGTGGCCCAAATGAACGCCGCAGCCGCAGCCGCCAGATAGCCCCAGGAAAGCGTGTCACTCAGCTCCCGCCCCCCGGCAATGGCCACTGCCGCGCCGCCGAAGCCCAGCAGGGCCGCCAGCACATGCGGCAGGCGCAGGGCAACGCCGGGCAGCACCACGGGGGCGAGCACCACGATGAACAATGGCCAGAGGTAGTTGACGAGGTTGGCCTCCACCGGCGGCGCGTTGCGCAGCGCGATGAACAGCAGGAAGTGGTAGGCGAACAGGCCGTACACCCCGAGCGCCAGCGTGTGCAGCGGAATGCGCCACTGCGACGGATCACGCAGCACCAGCGGCCAGGCCGGCACGCTGCCGATGACCAGCGCGACGCCGGTGAGCAGAAAGGGCGGAACATGGGTGAGCGAGACACCCAGCGAGGCGAGCGAGGCCCACAGGGCGATGGCGCCCAGCGCGTACAGATTGGCTTGCATGGAGCGAGCTTAAACGCTGGTGCCGTCGCACGGCGCTGGCGTATCGTCGCGCAACGACTGCGTGCGCTGCGGGTTGCGGCGTAGTGCGGCCGTGAGGGCCGAGGGCGAGCGGTAGCCGGTGCGGCGCGCCACTTCGGCCACGGGCAGGCCGCGCTCGCGCAGCCATTGGGCCTGTTCCAGGCGCAGGCCGCGCAGCCAGGCCATGGCGGCCAGGCCTTGCTCTTCCCGGCAACGCGCGGCGAACTGGCTCGGGCTCACGCGCGCGCGGGCGGCCAGGTCGGCCACGCCCAAAGGGCGCTCCCACTGGCCCGCCGCCCAGCGGCGCAGGGCCTGCCAGTCGATGGCACGGCGCCGTGGGTCGTGCGGCAGGGCGACCGCTGGAGCCAGCCAGGCCTCGCGCAGCAGCGCCGGACCCTGCTGCAGCGCCAGGGGCAGGCCCTGTTGCAGCGCCGTGGCCAGGTAGCGCGCCAAGGGCAGGGCGTGGGCGGCGGGCGCCGTGTGCTGCAGCCGGTGCGCCCAGTCGGGGTGGGTGCTGTCGAGCACCAGGCACAGGCTGCCGTGGGTCGATTCGAAGTCGTGCCGTGCGCCGGGCTCGATCACGCAGCCACTGCCGCTGGCCACGCGCAGGCCGCGCCCGTCTACTTCGAGGTCGAGCACACCCGAGAGACCTAGCAGGATCTGGAAATGGCCGTGGCTGTGGCTGCCCGGCGAGGCGCCGTACTGCCGCAGTGAAAGCGCGTCCGCCAGCTCCATGCGCAGCCCCGCAGCCGGCGTTTACACGCCAGCCGATTGGGCCTGGCGGTCGGCGTGGTAGCTGGAGCGCACCAGGGCACCTACAGCCGCGTGCGAAAAACCCATTTCGGCGGCGGCCTGCTCGTACATTTTGAACGTGTCGGGGTGCACATAGCGGCGCACAGGCAGGTGGCTGTTGCTGGGCGCCAGGTACTGGCCGATGGTCAGCATATCGATGCCGTGCGCACGCATATCACGCATGACCTGCAGCACTTCTTCGTCCGTCTCGCCCAGGCCCACCATGATGCCGCTCTTGGTCGGGATGCCTGGGTTTTGCTCTTTGAATTTTTTCAGCAGGTTGAGCGAGAACTGGTAGTGCGAGCCCGGGCGTGCTTCCTTGTACAAACGCGGCGCAGTCTCCAGGTTGTGGTTCATCACATCGGGGGGCGCTTCGTGCAGGATGGCCAGCGCCTTGTCGTCGCGGCCGCGGAAGTCGGGCGTGAGGATTTCAATCTTGGTGTTGGGTGAAAGGGCGCGGATCTGGCGGATGCACTCGGCAAAATGCCCCGCCCCGCCGTCGCGCAGGTCGTCACGGTCCACGCTGGTGATGACGGCGTATTTCAGGCGCATCTGGGCGATGGTTTGCGCCAGCTTCAGGGGTTCGTTGGCATCCAGCGCATCGGGGCGGCCATGGCCCACATCGCAGAACGGGCAGCGGCGCGTGCACTTGTCGCCCATGATCATGAAGGTGGCCGTGCCGTGGCCAAAGCATTCGCCGATATTTGGGCACGAGGCCTCTTCGCACACCGTGTGCAAATTGTTTTCGCGCAGGATTTGCTTGATTTCATAATAGCGCGTGTTGGGAGAGCCCGCTTTCACGCGGATCCACTCGGGCTTTTTCAGCACCTCGGCCTGCTCTACCTTGATGGGAATGCGCGACAGTTTGGAGGCCGCCTTGTGCTTGGCCAGGGGGTTGTATTCGGCGGTGGATTGCGCTTCGCGTACGACGTCGGAGGTGCTCATGGCTGTGTGTTCGTCAGGGGGCCAGGCGCGTTGCAAGCTGTTTGCCCAAAACGCCAGCCACCTCTTCCCAAGTGGTGTGAACCCCGATTGTAGAAAGATCCACCGTTTGCAAACCAGCGTAGCCGCAAGGGTTGATGCGCTGGTAGGGCTCCAGATCCATGGCCACATTGAGCGCCACTCCGTGGTAGGTGCAGTGGCGGCTCACTTTGATACCCAGGGCCGCGATCTTGCCCAGGCCCATAAAGTCGGGCGCACCTTGGGCGCCTTTGCGCGGGCGCTGCGGCAATTGTGCGTGGCTGTGTGGGTCGTCCAGGCGCACATAAATACCGGGTGCGGCAGCCACCCTGTGGCCGGTGATCCCGAAATACGCCAGGGCGCGGATGACCGCCTCCTCAATGCGGAACACATACTCCTTCACGTAGTAGCCAGAGCGTTGCAGGTCGATGAGCGGGTAGGCCACCACTTGGCCAGGGCCGTGGTAGGTCACCTGACCGCCGCGGTTGGTCGCCACCACGGGAATATCGCCTGGCGCCAGCACATGCGCCTGCACGCCCGACAAGCCCAAGGTGAACACCGGCGGGTGCTCGCACAACCACAAGGCATCGGGCGTTTCGGGGCTGCGCTGGGCCGTGAAGGCACGCATGGACTCGTAAGTGGGCAGGTAGGGCACCCGGCCCAGGGTTTGGATGTCCATGGGTTTACAAAACAACCTTGACCATGGGGTGTGCGGTGAATGCCATGTACAGCCCATCGAGCTGATCGCGGCTGGTGGCCGTGATGGTGAGCGTCACGCTCAGGTAATTGCCGCCACGGCTCTCGCGCAGCTCCAGGCGGGCTTCGTCAAAAATCGGGTCAAAGCGCTGCGCCAGCGCCACCATGGCCGCCACAAACCCATCGGCGCGCAAACCCATGACCTTGATGGGGAACAGGGAGGGGTATTCGATGAGGCTATCGCGGCGGTCGGCGGGGGGCGCGTCGGAAGGAATGGAAGGCATGATTTGCTCTAAATTCAATAGCATTCATCGGGCGCCCATTATGGGACAAAAGGGCAAATGCGGCGACCCAATGGGGGTTTCGGCGTCTTTTGGCCAACGGGCCAGTGAGGTGGTTGTTGGTGGAAGGCGTTGGCCGAAAGCCACACTCAAAGGGGCTAAAGACGCTG
>CAZRFF010000065.1:0-9572 GCA_964599265.1 uncultured Simplicispira sp.
TGGCCCTGGCCATCGGCGTGCTCACCGGCTCGGGCGTGTGGCTGCTGCTGCGCCCGCGCACCTTCCAGGTCATCATGGGGCTTTCGCTGCTGTCATACGCCGTCAACCTGTTCATTTTCAGCATGGGACGCCTGGGCTTGCAAATGGGCAAAGTGCCTGTGTTGGCAGACGGCGTTGCGCAAAACTTGCAAAACTACGCCGACCCGCTGCCCCAGGCCCTGGTGCTCACGGCCATCGTCATCGGTTTTGCCATGACGGCGCTGTTCCTGGTGGTGCTGCTCGCCTCGCGCGGCATGTCGGGCACCGACCATGTGGACGGCAGCCACTCGCGTGACCGGCAGGAGATGCCATGAACAGCGCTGCATGGCTGGACACACTAGAGCGGTTGATGCCGCACCTGCTGCTCGCACCCATTGCCCTGCCCTTGCTCACGGCCGCACTCATGCTGCTGCTGCGCGAGGAGCAGCAGCGCACCAAGCTGGCGTTCAATGTGCTCTCTACCCTGGTCGGCCTGGGCGTGGCGCTGGCGCTTCTGGCCTGGACCGCGCACAGCGGACAGATGGGCACGCTGGGGGTGTACCTGCCGGGCAACTGGCCGGCGCCCTTTGGCATTGTGCTGGCGCTGGATCGCCTCTCGGCGCTGATGCTGGTACTGACCAGCGTGGTGGCGCTGGCCAGCGTTGTTTATGCGGCTTCGCGCTGGCACCGGGTGGGCGTGCATTTCCATGTGCTGTTCCAGCTCCAGCTCATGGGCTTGGCGGGGGCCTTTCTCACGGCGGATTTGTTCAACCTGTTTGTTTTCTTTGAGATATTGCTCGCCGCATCCTACGGCTTGCTGCTCCACGGCTCGGGGCGCACACGGGTACAAGCGGGGTTGCACTACATCGCCATCAATCTGGCTGCGTCTTCGCTGTTCTTGATTGGCGTGTCCATGCTCTACGGCATCACGGGCACGCTCAACATGGCCGATCTGGCCCGCAGCATCCCCCACGTGGCGGCTGGCGACCGTGGGCTGCTGCACGCGGCCGCGGGCATTCTGGGCACGGCTTTTTTGATCAAGGCCGCCGTATGGCCACTCAACTTCTGGCTGGTGCCCGCCTATGGCGCCGCCACGGCCCCCGTAGGTGCCTTGTTCGCGCTGATGACCAAGGTGGGGGTCTATGCCTTGCTGCGGCTGTGGACGCTGCTTTTTGGCAGCGAGGCCGGTGATTCCGCACTCTTTGGCGGCACCTGGCTCATGGCAGGCGGCATGCTGACCATGGCCTTTGGCGCCATTGGCATGCTGGGTTCACCACGCACCGCGCACCAGGCGGGCTACGCCGCCGTGCTCTCATCGGGCACGCTGCTGGCTGCCTTGGGCATGGGCCAGATTCAGCTGACCGCCGCCCTGCTGTACTACCTGCCCAGTTCCACGCTGGCGGTGGCGGCCTTGTTTCTGCTGGCCGACCTGATCGAGCGCTGGCGCAACGACGGTACGCGCCTGGACGCCGACGGCGAGGAGGCCCCTTTCCTCAGTGCCGAACTGCTGCCCACGCAGGGCGTGAATCTGGACAGCGACGAAGAGGTGCTGATCGGCCGCGTCATCCCCGCTGCCGCCGCCTTCATGGGCCTGGCTTTCATGGCATGCACCCTGGTCATCACCGGTCTGCCGCCGTTGTCGGGCTTTGTAGGCAAGCTTGCCATGCTCACGGCGCTGCTCAACCCACAGGGGCTGGGCGCCCCCGTCCATACAATGCCAAGCGCCGCCAACTGGACTCTGCTTGCGCTGATGCTGGGTACGGGCCTGCTGGCCCTGCTGGCCCTGGTGCGCACCGGCATGCACCATTTCTGGGCCGCGCAAAACCGCGTCACGCCACGGCTGCGCGTTGTCGAAGGCCTGCCCATTGCCGCATTGCTGGCCGCCTGCATAGGCCTGACGGTACAGGCAGAATTCGTGATGGGCTTTACCCAGACCACCGCCCAGGCGCTGCACACCCCCCATGGCTATGTGCGCACGGTGATGGAGGCCACGCCCGTGCCAGCGCCCCACCGGCAGGAGGCCCGATGAAAAACATGCTTCCAGCGCCGCTGCTTTCCTGCGTGCTGTTCGTGCTGTGGTTGCTGCTCAACCGCTCGGCCAGCCCTGGCGACCTGGTATGGGCGGCCCTGCTGGCGCTGTCCATTCCCCTGCTCACACGCGGCCTGCGCCCCTTGCCCGTGCGCATCCGCAGGCCCGCCACCATCGTGCGCCTGGGCCTGCGCGTCATGCGGGACACCACGGTGTCCAACCTGGCCGTGCTGCGCTTCATCCTGTTTCCGCGCCTGCGCCGCCACCCGGCAGACTTTGTCCACATTCCCCTGCAATTGCGCGACCCCAATGGCCTGGCCGTACTGGCCATGATCGTCTGCATCACACCTGGCACAGCGTGGGCCGAACTCTCGCTGGACCGCTCCATGCTGCTGCTGCATGTGCTCGAAGTGGACGACGCACAGGCCATTGCCCGGCATGTGCAGCAACACTACGAACGCCCTTTGATGGAGATTTTTGAATGAACATTCTCTCCTGGGCCCTGCCCACGGCCCTGGCCCTGCTGGCGCTGGCCATGGTGCTGGCCCTGGTGCGCCTGCTGCGCGGCCCCTCGGCGCAAGACCGTGTGCTGGCGCTGGACTGCATGTATTTGAACGGCATGCTGCTCATGCTGGTGCTGGGCATGCAATACGCCAGCGAGCACTACTTTGAAGCGGCCTTGCTGGTCGCGTTGTTTGGTTTTGTGGGCTCCACGGCCATGGCCAAATTCTTGCTGCGCGGGGAGGTCATCGAATGACCCCGGCCGACCTGCCCCTGTGGGCCCAGATCACCGTGGCCACGCTGGCGCTGCTGGGCGCGGGCATTGCGCTGGTGGGCTCACTGGGTTTGCTGCGCCTGAAAACTTATTTTGAACGCGTGCACGCACCGGCCATCATCGCCACCCTGGGCCTGTGGTGCACCATGCATGCAGCCATCGTGTACTTCTCGGTACTGGGTCAACGCTTGGCGCTGCACCCGCTCTTGATCGCCCTGTTCATCGCCATCGCCGTGCCGGTGACCAATGTTTTTTTGATGCGTGCAGCATTGTTCCGTGCGCGCCGTGCAGGGCACAATGTGCCCGCCAGCCTGAGCCGCACGGCGCCCACCCCAACCCACAACGCTTGAACCGATCACCCGTGCCGCGCCCCGGCCGGTCGTTACCGCCGCTTTGACCATGCCCAGTTTGATCCAAATTTTGTCGATTTGCATCGGCGCCAGCCTGGGCGCATTGGCACGCTGGGGCCTGAGCCTGTGGCTCAGCTCCCCCGGCGGCCTGCTGCCCTGGGGCACGCTGGCGGCCAACCTCATCGGCGGCTATCTGGTCGGTGTGGCCGTAGCGGTGTTCCAAACCCTGCCGCACCTGGACCCTCTGTGGCGATTGGCCCTGATCACTGGCTTTTTGGGTGGCCTGACGACCTTCTCCAGCTTCTCTGCCGAAGTGGTGGGCATGCTGCAAGAACAGCGCTACGTTTTTGCCGTGCTGGTCGCCACCATGCACCTGGGCGGTTCGTTGCTGCTCACGGCGCTGGGCATGCACAGCACAGCGCTGGTGCTGCGCACGGCGGGTTAGGCCAAAGCCCAGCGCAGCCGCAAAGGCAGGCGCGCAAAGCCCATCGCGGGGTAGACGGCCCGCTGGGGCGGTTCACCTTCCACCCCTTCGATATGCCCTACAGCGCCCAGCATGGCCCGCAATGCCACCAGCAGCTCCATCCGCGCCAGCGGCGCGCCCGGGCACACGTGGATGCCAGCCCCGTAGAGCAGATTGTCCTGCGGGTTGCGCCCCAAACGGAAGGCGCCTGCGTCTTCAAACACCCGCGGGTCGCGCAAGGCCGATGTCCAGTGCAGCGTGATGCGCCCACCGGCAGGAATGGCTTTACCGCCCACATGCACCGGGCAGGTGGCAATGCGCCGATTGGCCACCAAGGGGCCATGCAGGCGCAGAATTTCTTCAATGGCTTCGGCATGCAAATCCGGCTCCATGCGTAAACACGCCTGCCAATCCGGGTGGCTTGCCAGCCATTCGGCCAGGATGCCCACAGCCGCGGCAATGGTGCCAATCTCGCCCACCGTCCAGTTGCGCACGATGCTGGCAATGGCCTGCACGCCCACACTTTGGCCATCGACCTGGGCATGCATGAGCGACGCCATCACGTCCTGCTCCGCCCCCGCGCCCTGGTCGCGGCGCTCTTGCAGCAAACGCTCGACCAAAGCCTGGAACTGCGCACCCAGTTCTGCCAGCCGGGGCCTGTCTTGCGCCAGCGAAGCGCGATGGTGCGCCGCGATCCATTGGCTCAGTTCCGCCTCCAGCGATTCGGGCCAACCCAGAAAATCGCACTGGATGCGCACGGCAAAGGGCAAGGCAAATTCTTGCGCCCAGTCCACTATTTCGCGCCCCCGCAAACCCTGGAGCAGCCGGGAAGCCACACGCTCGCACACAGGGCGGAAAGCCTCCACCCGGTCGGGCGAGAAATACGGTTCGATCAACCTGCGCCACACCGTGTGTTCGGGCGGATCCATGCCATTGGGAACCGCCACATGGGCAGACACTGCACTGCTGAAACCTGCATGGTCCAGCAAAACGCGCAGCACATCGGCATGCCCCAAAACCGACCAGTGCAGCATTTCGCTGTACGCCACGCCGTGCCGGTCTCGCAACCGGTCGTAAGCGGCGATCTGGTCGCCCTGCACTTCGGGATCGGACAAACTCCAGTCTGGATGGGGGGCAGTGGCCATGGTTGACAGGGCAAAACAATGTAAAACGCAACGGTCAGCGTGACACGGCCGAGTATCCCGCAAATATTTGGCCACCCGCGTTGCCTGCAGGGTTTCAAACCGCGCCACAATCACCCCACTATGGAAGCCTATACCCAACTCAACGAACGCCGCCTGGCAGACGCCTGGGCCGAGCTGCACAACCAGGCCCACAACGGCAACCCATTGCAACCCGAAGCCAACCGCCTGGCTTTTGCCGACCCGGAGTTTTTATTCCGGCGCGAAACGCGCGGCATCCGGTTTCAGCTAGAGATGCTCAAACCCGACCTGGAGCAGGACGCCCAGGGCATCAACCACACCGTGGTGGTGTATGGCAGCGCGCGCTTTATCTCACACAACAAGGCCGTGCGGCAGCTGACCGCAGCCCAAGAAAGCGGCAATGCCGACCTGATCGCGCTGGCCGAGCGCGCCCTGCGCAATGCTGCGCACTACGAAAACGCCCGCAAATTTGCGCGCATCGTGGGTGAACACAGCAAACGGCAAAAACCCGAGAACCGGGTATACATCTGCACCGGCGGCGGCCCCGGCATCATGGAAGCCGCCAACCGCGGCGCCCACGACGTGGGCGCGCCCACCATTGGCCTAAACATCATTCTGCCGCACGAACAGCACGGCAATCGCTTCATCACGCCCAGCCTGAGCTTCAAGTTCCACTACTTTGCGCTGCGCAAAATGCACTTCATGATGCGCGCCAAGGCCCTGGTGGCTTTTCCTGGGGGGTTTGGCACGCTGGACGAATTGTTTGAAGTGCTCACGCTGGTGCAAACCAGCAAAGCCAAGCCCGTGCCCATCGTGCTGTTCGGCACCCAGTTCTGGAAACGCCTGATCAACTTCGACCTGTTGATCGAAGAAGGCACCATCTCCGCGCAGGATTTAAAGCTTTTTCACCTGACCGACGACCCCCAGGAGGCCTGGGAGATCATCCGGCGGTTTTATGGGTTGTGAACCTAGCCCTACCGAATCACCACGGGCGCAATCGGCCGGATGGGTCGGATGGGAATCACTGGAATGATGGGCGTCACCGGGACCGTTGGCGTCACGGGGCGAACGCCTCCCGGATTGGTGGGATTGGTGGGATTGGTGGGATTGGTGGGATTGGTGGGATTGGTGGGATTGGTAGGGTTGGTAGGGTTGGTAGGGTTGGTAGGGTTGGTAGGTACTGTCCCGCCCGGATTGGTGGGTGTCACCGGCACGGTCGGACTGGGATTGGTTGGCGGGGGCCCTGGATCCACTGGCTGCACAGGAGGCGCGGGAGTTACAGGCTGAACCAACACCACCGCCCCATAACTACCACCCGGCAAGAACTGCTCCCCGGGCGCCACGGCCTCCCGGTTCAAGGGCATGGGCAGCATGGCGCGGGTGTGCGTATACACCGGCAGCAACTGCTCAGAAATCACCCGCACTGCCTCGCGCGGCTTGACCTCTGTGCAGCCCGCCTGGGTGCAGACGTCGATGGTGTTGTGTTCACCAGAAACTTCCACCTCGCCCTGGTCGTTCATGAACACCTTGAACGCCGTGCCCCGCACCCCCACCACCGCCGTGGGGGTGATGACGCGGTAATTTTGCGGGTTGCGTTGGCCGATCTTGCCCGTAACGGCACGCAGCGCGCCTTGAACAAAACGCAGGGCAAAGCGGTCTTCGCCCTGCCCAGCCTGGGCGCTGTCGCTGTAGGCGCTGATGGATATTTGCGACTGGGGGTACAGGGCGACGATGCCCCCGTCCGAGAACCGCACCTGCGCCTGCCCATCCGCGCCGCTCTTGAGCACATCGCCCGCCTCTACCCCTGCGCCACGGGCCACCGCCTGCTGGCTGCCGGCGCGCTCCAAGCGCACATCGCCCGCCACGAACTGCACCGTGCCCGCCGCAGCCCAGGCCCCTGCACTGCATGCCAGCCCCAGGCTGGCACCCAATGCCGTCCGCCACAAGGCGTGGATTGGAATGGAATGGTTGATCGTCATACCCCTGCTCCCCTGTCCATGGGATGGCTTTGCACCACCGGTCAAAACTCGCGGCGCACAACGAGCGAGAACACGCTGCGCCGGTACGGATGGATGGGTACGGAGGAGCGCACATCCACCCACTCCACCTGCGGTGCAACACGCCACTGCGGCGCAGGCACCCACGACACGCCCAGCACCGCCCGCCATTGCGTGTCTTTGCGCCGCAGAAGGAAGAAGGGATCGTCCGCACCAAAGCGGCGCCGTTCAGTGTCCATGCTGCCAAACAGCGACCAGCGGGGGTGCAGCACCCACTGCCCGCCCAGGCGCACACCCAGCAAATGGTGCCCCAGGTCGCCGGCTCCGGTTTGGCGCGGAGCCTCTTCGCCCCCATAGGCGCCCAGATAAAAAAGGCTGCCGCTGCGCAAAACCACCGCATGGTTGACACCCGCCACGGTGCGGCGCACATCACGCACCGACTGGCCGGGGTAATGCAGCTGCAGCGATTGCAGGAACGCGCCGAACTGATTCAATCCATCGACACGGTAAATCCACTCGCCCTGCAGCCCGCCCGTTCCCCGTACCCTGGAACCATCGCGGGTTTCGTGGATGCCGCGGGCCGTCACCATCCATTCATGGCGGTTGGCACGCCAGGCCATGCCCAACTGGGCATCGGCCATGAAGGGTTCGTCACGCGAAGCATCCCCACCGTAGTGGCGCGCCTCGGAATACAAGCCCCCCACGACAGACCACTGGGGCGAGAGCACATACCGCCCCCGCAAGGTCAGCGCCCCCGACAGGTAGGCCGACGAGTGCTCCCAGGCCGCCGGGTCCACAGTCCAGGCCGGCACGCCGGGCAGCGATGGGTAGTTGCCGTTGGGGTCCAAGCCTGCATTCACATTCGAATCACGCCCCACGCCGATATCGAACGCACCATGCAGGGAGGACTTTCCGCCAGACCCCAAGCGGTCGTAGGAATACAAAAATTGATCCATCTCCAGCGCCGCCCCTACGGCCGCACTGCGCTGGCGCACCTGGGGCGGCAAGGCCTGCAAGGCACGCCAATCGCCCAGCACTTGCAGCATGCGGGCGACGGCATCTTGCGCCTGTTCATCACCGGGCTGGGCCTGCAGTGCACGCTCCCAAGCCAGCAGGGCCCGGGTGTACAGGCCCACGCCTTCGGCCACTTGCGCCAGGGCTTTGTCGAACGCCGGGTCGCCCGCCCGATCGGCCTCCTGGGCATCGAGCAAGGCAAACGCCTCTGCATGCTGGCCTTGTTGCTGCAGGGCCTGGGCACGGTCGACCAAAGCATCGGCATGGGCCCCGGCGACCACACCCGACAATGCCAGGGCCACCACCGCAGCCCCCCACCAACGCCCCGTAAGGGGCCCGCCCGCGCTCTGTCGCATACGCACCCCCCTTTGCGTGTTTCGGAGCAATCTACTCCGATAAAAACAAAACGCAAGTGCAGGCCTTGCCTGTTTGCGATTTGGGGGTCGTATGGGCAATCCCTTTTCAGGTCGGCGCACCCACGATCACGCTGGAGGCCTTGAAAATGGCCGTGACACGCGCCCCCACGGCCAGCCCCAGTGCCTGGCAGCTTTGGTGCGTGATGATGGCGGCGATGGAAACGCCATCGGCCACGTCGATCACCACTTCATCGTTCACAGCACCCGTTTCGACGCGCGACACCGTGCCTTCCAGGCGGTTGCGCGCCGAAAAGCGTGCACCCGAGGCATCGGCAACCACCACAATGGACGAGGCCTTGACCAGCGCAAAGGCCTGTGCGCCCACCACCAGCCCCAGGCCCTCGGCGCTCTCGTGCGTGACGATGGCCACGATGTTCAGGCCCGGACGCACTTCGATTTCAATTTCATCGTTCACAGCACCGTGCACCGTTCGGATGACAGTGCCGGCAAAATGGTTGCGTGCGCTGGTTTTCATACTGATCCTTTTGATCAACAAAAAATCGTCGGCAATATTGGCGGCCTGCTGGTCCATCTGCGCAATAAAGCGCCGGTGCTCGGCTTCGATGAGCCGGAAGTTCTGCACCAGTTGCTCACCCCGGGCCGTCAGCCGCGTGCCGCCGCCCCCCTTGCCGCCGGTCAGGCGCTCCACCAGCGGCTCGCCCGCCAGGTTGTTCATGGTGTCGATGGCATCCCAGGCGGCCTTGTAGCTCATTTTCATGGCCTTGGCGGCCTGGGTGATGGAGCCATGCGCATCCACCAGAGACAACAGCGCCATGCGCCCGTGGCCCCCCAGGTTCTCGCCGCCCACGGTCATCCAGACCGAGCCCCCCAGTTCGATGCGTTTGTCATTGCTTGCCATGCGGATGGTCCTCGTCGGTCAGGAAAGGGGCGCCAGTGTAGTCCAGGGGCTCGATGCGCACCCCTACGTCGGAAGGCGGTGCATAGTGCAGGCTGCTGGTCACCAGCGCATCCACGCCCGTGGCGGCATAGGCGGCGGCATTGCCTTCGTGGATGCCCCCGGCCGCCAGCAGCCCTAGCGTGGGGTGCTGGGCGCGCAGTTGCGCGCACCATGGCTGCAACTGCTCGGGGCTGGCTTTATCGAACTGCACCACATCGGCCCCGGCATGCACAGCCTGCCAGGCCTCCTGCAGGGTGCGGGCTTCAATGACGCATTTTTTTTCGACCCGGACTCCCGCGGTACCAGCAAGGCATTGGCGCAGCGCGTCCCAACCGCCCACCAGGGCGCGGTGCTGGGGAAAGACCAGCACCGTTTCACCCACTCCCAGGCGGTGCGGGTAGGCCCCGCCGCTCAAGGTGGCCTTGAGCGCGGTGCGGCGCAGCCCCGGC
>CAZRFF010000066.1:0-9501 GCA_964599265.1 uncultured Simplicispira sp.
GGCATCGACCACGCACCGCCAGCTCAACCCCGACGAGCTGGCCAAAGCGGGCGTGAGCGAGAACATGGTGCGCCTGTCGGTCGGCATCGAGCACCTGAAGGACCTGCAGGCCGACCTGGCCCAGGCGCTGGACAAGGTCTGATCCGTTGTGCCGCCCTGCCCAGCCGGTACCCCCATGCGCCAGAGGCCTGGACTGCTGCACAGCCTGGGCTGGCTGCTGGTAGGGCTGCTGGCTTGGCTGTGCGCGCTGCCGGTGCGTGCAGCGCCGGTGGATGCCCGCGCGGCAGGCGCAATCCCCCTGGTGTTGGCGCCCACGGTAGAGGCGCTGGAAGACCCAGGTGGGCAGCTCACCCTGGCCGAGGTGCAGCAGCCTGACCAAACCGCTCGCTTTGCCAGCGGTTTGGCACGGGCCGATGGTTTCAACTTCGGCATCACGCCCTCGGCCTGGTGGTTTCGCATCACCCTGGCCAATCCGGGCGATGCACCCATCGAACGCCTGCTGGAGGTGGCTTACGCTCGCCTCTCGCACTTGGCGCTGTACGGCGTGGGGCCCGATGGCAGCGTGCACCGCGTAGAAACTGGTGGGGCGGCGCCCTTTGCATCGCGCCCCTACGCACACCGGTTTTTTGTGTTTCCGCTGCGCCTGGAGGCCCGATCCGAGCGCACCTACTACCTGCGCGTGCAATCGCTCACGGCTTTCATCGTGCCGCTTCGCCTGTGGGAGCCCAGCGCCTTCCACGCCTACGAACGTAACGACTACACCGCCCAGGCCTGGTACCTGGGCATGGCCACAGCCATGGTGTTGTTCAATTTCTTGATTTTTGCCTGGACGCGCGAGCGCATCTACCTGTTTTACGTGTGCTTTGCGTTTGCCACGGCGTTTTCGGTGGCGGCGCAAAACGGCTTGGTGAAAGAATTTTTGCGGCTGGATTCGCCGCTGGCGTCCGATCTGGCGTCCACCTTTGGCTACTCGCTGGCCATCGCTGCAGGGCTGCAGTTCATGCGCCACATGCTGGACACCGCGCATACCCTGGCACGCTGGGACCGCCCTCTGGGCTGGCTGGCGGTGTTTTTTGCTGTCAGCCCGTTGGCGTTTTTGTTCACGGGCCAGACCCTCATTCAAACCGCCGCCGTGGCGTACCTGGGCGCAGTACTGGTGGCCGTGGCGGTGGGGCTGCAAGGTGTGTGGAAGCGCCAGCGCACCGCTTATTTCTTCATGGCGGCTTTTTTGTTGCTCTCGCTGGGTGCCATCACCAATGCGGCGCGCGCCATGGGTTTGCTGCCCACCAATCTCTTCACGGCCAATGCCATGCAGGCTGGATCGGCCCTGGAAATGGTGTTGCTGGCCTTTGCCCTGGCTGACCGCTTCAACCAAATGCGGCGCGAGCGCGCCGCCATGCATCAAAAGCTGCTCGCCGCGCAAAACGAACTCATTGAGAACCTGCGCCGGTCCGAGCAGCAACTGGAGCAGCACGTGCAAGAGCGTACCGTGGCCTTGCAAGTGGCCAACCGCCAGTTGGCCGCATTGAGCATGACCGACGGCCTGACCGGTATCGCCAACCGCCGCCACCTGGATGAAACGCTGGAGAACGAGTGGCAGCGTGCGCGGCGCTCGGGCGAGCCCCTCACGCTGGCCCTGCTGGACGTGGACTGGTTCAAGGCCTACAACGACCGCCTGGGCCATCAGGCGGGCGACGAGTGCCTGCGCCGCATTGCGCGCATTCTGGCTGGCAACGTGCACCGCAACACCGATCTGGTGGCGCGTTACGGTGGGGAGGAGTTTGCCTTTTTGGCGCCTGCCACCGATGGCGCGGGGGTGGTGGAAATTGGCCACAAAATCCAGACCGCCTTGCACGCCATGGCGCTGAAGCACCCCGATTCGCCCCTGGGCGAAGTGACCGTGAGCATGGGCATTGCCACCCTGGCCTCCGGCAGCCAGGACGGCGTTGAGGCCTTGGTGCGCCGCGCCGACGACGCCCTCTACCGCGCCAAGGCCGAAGGGCGCAACCGGATCGTGCTGGCCTGACAGACCGGCAGTGCGTGAAAAACCTTCACGCACGATGAAATCCATTTCACACCACGACAGCCTCCATTTTTTTACAGTCAGCCGGGTGTTCGGTGGCATGCTTCCATACAAAAAAGACATGGCCATCCACACGTACCGACACACAATTTTGGAGACTTTGGATGATCTGGCAACAAATCTACGATCCGCTGGGCAGCATGTTCCTGTCCACCCTGTTGGCCGCTGTGCCTGTGGTGGTCATGCTGGCGGCGCTGGGCTTTTTTCACATCAAGGCGCACGTCGCGGCGGGCATGGGCCTGGCGGCGGCCCTGCTGGTGGCCGTTTTTGTCTATGGCATGCCCGTGGGCATGGCGGGGCGCGCTGCCATGCTCGGAGGCTTCACGGGCCTGTTGCCCATTGGCTGGATCGTGCTCAACATCATCTTCCTGCACCAGTTGACCGAGCAAAACGGCAGCTTTGCCGTGCTGCAGGATTCGCTCTCGGGCATCACGGAAGACAGGCGCATTCAGCTGCTGCTCATCGCCTTCTGCTTCGGTGCGTTCTTTGAAGGGGCGGCCGGCTTCGGCACGCCGGTGGCCGTCACCGCTGCCATTCTCATCGGCCTGGGCTTTTCGCCGCTGGCGGCCTCGGGTCTGTCGCTGATCGCCAACACGGCGCCCGTGGCCTTTGGTGCTCTGGGTACACCGGTCATCACGCTGGCCAAGGTGCACGGCTACGACCTGATGGAGGTGACGGCCATGATCGGCCGACAGTTGCCCTTCTTCTCGCTGATGGTGCCGTTCTGGCTGATCTGGGCTTTTGCCGGGCGCAAGGGCATGTGGGAAATCTGGCCCGCCATTCTGGTGACGGGGGTGTCGTTTGCCGTTCCGCAGTTCCTGGTGTCCAACTACATCGGCCCGGAACTGGTGGACATCATTGCCGCCATTGTTTCCATGGTTTGCCTGGTCGCTTTCCTGCGCGTATGGAAGCCCAAAACGGTATGGACTTCGCCTTCGCTGCGCGGCCACGACCCCAGCGCTGCCGAAGCCAAGCCCGCCAAACCCGTCACGCGCCACAGCACGCAGGCGTTGGTGGCGGCCTGGACGCCCTGGGTCATCCTGTCGGTGTTCGTGTTCATCTGGGGGTTGCCTTCGGTCAAGACCTGGTTCAACGGTATCTTCGCGCCCGCTTTTCCCATCGACGGCCTGCACAACCTGATCGAAAAGGTGCCGCCCGTGGTCACCAAACCGACGAAGGAGGGGGCGGTCTACGTGCTGAACCTGCTCTCGGCCACCGGCACGGGCATTTTGCTGTCGGCTATCGTGAGCGCCGTCGTCATGAAGTACAGCCCGGTCGCCATCGTGCGTACCTTCTTCAAGACCCTGTGGCTGGTGAAATACTCGCTGCTCACCATCGTGCTGATGCTGGCACTGGGCACGCTCACGCGCTATTCTGGCACCGACACCACGCTGGGTCTGGCCTTTGCCAATACCGGCGTGCTCTACCCCTTCTTCGGCACGCTGATGGGCTGGCTGGGCGTGGCGCTCACGGGCTCGGACACGGCCTCCAACGTGCTCTTCGGCGGCATGCAGAAGGTGGCAGCCGAACAGCTGCACCTCTCGCCCAACCTGATGGGGGCGGCCAACAGCTCGGGCGGCGTGATGGGCAAGATGATCGACGCGCAGTCCATCGTCGTTGCCTCCACCGCCACGCGCTGGTTCGACCACGAGGGCGACATCCTGCGCTACGTGTTCTTCCACTCCATCGCGCTGGCCAGCCTGGTGGGCCTGTATGTGACCATGCAGGCCTATGTCTGGCCGTTCACCCTGACCGTGGTGCACTGAGCGTTGTTGGCGCACACGGCGCCATTCTCTCTGCAGCACGCCCCAATCCAGGGGCGTGCTGTTGTTTTTGGCGCTGCCCAAGTGCATGGACCACTGCCTCGATAGCCCCAGGCGCCTGGCTGTCATCTCCGTTACAGCCATCCGTACCTTGCCTCTTGAATATTAAGACGACTGGTCATATTATCTATCCATGTCCCGTACCGCTGATAAAACCGACATCCCCCAGCGCCTGACCCAGGTCGGCCGCGAACTGTTTTCGCGCCAGGGTTACAACGCCACGGGCATCCAGGCCATTACCGACCATGCGGGCGTGCCCAAGGGCTCGTTCTACAACCATTTCGAGAGCAAGGAAGTGTTTGCCGTGGCCATCATCGGGCAGTACGCCGAGCACCTGCAGCACTCTTGGGAGTCCATGGTGGCAGCCGCACCTGCACAGCCCATGGCCGCCATCCGCTACGTCTTCAGCCAAATGGTGGCCTACCACGAGCGCAAGGAGCTGCAGGCCGGGTGCCTGGTGGGCAACTTTGCCGCCGAGATGGCCCTGGCCAGCGATGCCTGCCGTCAGGGCCTGCTGCAGGCACAACTGGCCTGGCGTGAGCGCCTGGCCGGCATGATCGAAAGCGCCCAGGCCGCTGGCGAAGTCCGCGCCGACCTGTCCGCCCCCGTGCTCTCGGCCCTGGCCTGGGACACCTGGGAAGGCGCCCTGCTGCGCATGAAGCTCGAAAAATCCACCGCGCCGCTGCAGACCAGCATGGCCCTGGTGCTCGACCACCTTTTCCAGCCCACCGCGCCCGCGGCGGGCATTTCAGCCCCTACCAAGGAGTAAACCCCATGGGTACCCAAGCCGAGCAATTCCTCACCGACATCCTGTTCCAGCCCCAAAAGCTGGGCCGGATCGAACTCGCCAACCGCATGGCCATGGCCCCGCTCACGCGCAGCCGTGCCAACGACGCGCTGGAGCCCACCGAGATGGTGGTCGAGTACTACCGCCAGCGTGCCAGCGTTGGCCTGATCATTGCCGAGGCCACGCAGGTGTCGGACACCGCCCAGGGCTACACCCACACCCCGGGCCTGCACACCGCTGGGCAGATCGCCGCCTGGAAGCAGGTGACCGACGCCGTGCACGCCAAGGGCGGCAAGATCTTCGTGCAGCTCTGGCACACCGGCCGCATGTCGCACAACGCCTTCCAGCCCCAGCAGCAGGCCCCCGTGGCGCCCTCGGCCATCGCCGCCAAGGCCAAGACCTACATCGTGGGCCAGGGCTATGTGGACTGCGCCGTGCCGCGCGCGCTGGAAACGGCCGAAATCGCCAGCGTGGTGAATGATTTCCGTACCGCCGCCGCCAACGCCATCGCGGCGGGCTTCGACGGTGTGGAAATCCACGGCGCCCATGGCTACCTGATCGACGCCTTCCTGCGCGACGGCTCCAACCACCGCACCGATGCATACGGCGGCAGCATCGAGAACCGCGCCCGCTTCCTGCTCGAAGTGATGGCCGCCGTGACGCAGGAGATCGGCGCCGATCGCGTGGGCATTCGCCTCTCGCCGGTCTCGCCCGTGAACGACTCGTCCGAGAGCAACCCGCAGCCGCTGTTCGAGCACGTGGTACGCGAGCTGGAGAAGCTCCACCCGGTCTACATCCACGTTGTCGAAGGCCACACCGGCGGCCCGCGTGACAACGCCCCGTTCGACTACGAGGCGCTGCACCGCCTGTATTCGGGCGTGTGGATGCTGAACAACGGCTACACCAAGGAAATGGCGGTCGAGGCCCTCTCCAGCGGCCGTGCCGACATGGTGTCGTTCGGCCGCGCCATGATCACCACGCCCGACCTGCCGCGCCGCCTGCGCGACAACCTGCCGCTGAACGAGCCCTTTGCCGATGCGCCGGTCTACGGCGGCACCGGGCCCCACGGCTATACCGACTACCCTGCCCTCCCCTGACCCGGGCAGACTGCGCGGCGCTTTTCAACGCTTGCGCAGCTTCTGGAGCAGCGTGACGGCGCCGAGCACCAGCGCGCCGGCCACGATGCCCGCCACGCCATTAAGCCCGTTGGTGGTGAGGGCCTGCCACAGCCCGCCCAGCGTCCCCTGCGCCACGGCGGCGCCCGCGCCCTCGATGGCATGGTGCAGCGGCGCCATGCCGTGCACCAGGATGCCGCCGCCCACCAGGAACATGGCGGCGGTGCCCGCCACCGAGAGGAACTTCATGAGCCAGGGCGCGGCCGCCAGCAGCCCCCGGCCCAGGGCCTGCGCGGCGTTGCTGGTCTTTTTGCTGAGCCACAGGCCCAGGTCGTCAAGTTTGACGATGCCGCCCACCAGGCCATAGACCCCCGCCGTCATGAGGATGGCGATGCCCACCAGCACCGCCACCTGCTGCGCGAACGGTGCGGAGGCCACCGTACCCAGTGCGATGACGATGATTTCCGCCGACAGGATGAAGTCGGTGCGTACCGCGCCCTGGATCTTGTCCTTCTCGAACGCGACCAGATTGACCACCGGATTGGCGTTGGCCTGCGCGTGGCTGGTGTGCTCGGCTGCATCCTCGGCAGCGCTGTGCAGAAACTTGTGCGCCAGCTTTTCCACGCCCTCGAAGCACAGGAAGGCGCCGCCCAGCATCAGCAGCGGTGTGATGAGCCAGGGCACAAAGGCGCTGATGGCCAGCGCCGCAGGTACCAGGATGGCCTTGTTGACCAGCGAGCCCTTGGCCACGGCCCAGACCACGGGCAGCTCACGCTCGGCGCGCACACCCGTGACCTGCTGGGCATTGAGCGCCAGGTCGTCGCCCAGCACCCCGGCCGTCTTCTGCGTGGCCACCTTGGTCATGGCGGCTACGTCGTCGGCCACGGTGGCGCTCTTCTTGGCGGCTATCTGGGTCATGGCGGCCACGTCATCGAGGACGGTGGCGATGTCGTCGAGCAGCACGAGCAGACTGGCTCCAGCCATGGGCGGTTCTCCTGAGATACTGAAAAGCGCAGATTATGAAAAAATAGCCTCTAACGCTGATGTATAAAGCGCTTAAAGCTATTATTTCAATAGCAAATCATCCCACCCATTTGCGCGCATTGCGCCAGATGCGCATCCAGGGGCTCAGTTGCGACACGTCACCGCTGGTCCAGCTCATCTGCACGTTGCGGAACACCCGCTCGGGGTGCGGCATCATGGCCGTGAAGCGTCCGTCCGCGGTGGTCACCGCCGTCAGGCCGCCGGGGCTGCCGTTGGGGTTGAAGGGGTAGCGCTCGGTAGCCTGGCCGTGGTTGTCCACATAGCGCATGGCCTGCACCACCTGCGCCGCGTCGCCCCGGTGGGCAAAGTTGGCGTAGCCCTCGCCGTGCGAGACGACGATGGGCAGGCGGCTGCCTTCCATGCCCTGCAAAAAGAGGCTGGGCGACGGCAGCACCTCGACCATGGACAGGCGCGCCTCGAAGCGGTTGCTCTGGTTTTGCGTAAAGCGCGGCCAGGCCTGGGCGCCGGGGATGATGTCGGCCAGCTCGGCAAACATCTGGCAGCCGTTGCACACGCCCAGGGCAAAGGTGTCCGGGCGGGCAAAAAACTGCTGGAACTGCGTTGACAGCGCCGCATTGAAGGTGATGGAGCGTGCCCAGCCAATGCCCGCACCCAGGGTGTCGCCGTAGCTGAAACCGCCGCAAGCCACCACGCCGGCAAACTGCGCCAGGTCGGCGCGGCCCGCTTGCAGGTCGCTCATGTGTACGTCGTGCGCCTCAAAGCCCGCTTCGGTGAAGGCGTAGGCCATTTCCACATGCGAGTTCACGCCCTGCTCGCGCAGCACGGCCACTTTGGGGCGGCTCAGGTTCAAGAACGGCGCGGCCACGTCGTCTTGCGGGTCAAACGCCAGGCGCAGGTGCAGGCCGGGGTTGGCCGGGTCGCCTGCGGCGGCGTGTTCGCTGTCGGCGCAGGCGGGGTTGTCGCGGCCCTGGGCAATTTTCCAGCTCACGGCGTCCCAGACCTGGTGCAGGTTCTCCAGCGTGGCGCCAAAAATCTTGCCCGCGTCGCGCCAGACCTGCAGCTCGCCCTTGCCGGCATCGACCGGCGAGCTGGCCGGGCGGGTTTTGCCGATGATGTGGCTGCACTGGATCAGGCCATGCTCGCGCAGGGTTTGCATGACGGCAGAACGGTCGGCGGTGCGGATTTGCAGCACCACGCCCAGTTCTTCGTTGAACAGCGCGGCCAGCGTCTGCACGTCGCGCCGGCCCGCCACCTGCTTGCCCCAGTTCTTGCCCTCGCCGCTGTCCATGCGGCTGTCGCTGATGCCGTCGCCCTCGGTGACCAGCATGTCCACGTTCAGCGCCACGCCCACCTGGCCGGCAAAGGCCATTTCGGCCACTGCAGCCAGCAGGCCGCCGTCGCTGCGGTCGTGGTAGGCCAGGATGTGGCCCTGCGCGCGCAAGGCGTTAACGGCGTTCACCAGGTTTTTCAGGTCCTGTGCGTCGTCCAGGTCGGGCACGGCGTCGCCAAACTGGCCCAGCACTTGGCCGAGGATGGAGCCGCCCATGCGGTTTTTGCCCCGGCCCAGGTCGATGAGCACCAGGGAACTGTCGTCTACGCTGGCGTCCAACTGCGGCGTGAGCGTGCCGCGCACATCGGCCAGCGTGGCAAAGGCGGTGATGATGAGGCTGACGGGAGAGACGACCTTCTTGGCCTCGCCACCCGCCTGCCACTGCGTGCGCATCGAGAGGCTGTCCTTGCCCACGGGGATGGAAATGTCCAGCGCCGGGCACAGCGCCATGCCCACGGCCTTGACGGTGGCGTACAGGTCGGCGTCCTCACCCGGCTCGCCGCAGGCGGCCATCCAGTTGGCCGAGAGCTTGACGCGGGGCAGCTCGATCGGCGCGGCCAGCAGGTTGGTAATGGCTTCGGCCACCGCCATGCGGCCCGAGGCCGGGGCGTTGGTGGCCGCCAGCGGCGTGCGCTCGCCCATGGCCATGGCTTCGCCGGCAAAGCCTTTGAAGTCCGCCAGGGTCACGGCCACGTCGGCCACGGGGATTTGCCAAGGGCCCACCATCTGGTCGCGGTGCGTCAGGCCGCCCACGGCGCGGTCGCCAATGGTGACGAGAAAGCGCTTGCTGGCCACCGTGGGGTGGGCCAGCACCTCGATCACGGCTTTCTCCAGCGGCAGGGCGTCAAGCTGCAACGCCTCGGCCTGGCGCGCCACCGTGCGCACGTCGCGGTGCATCTTGGGCGGCTTGCCCAAGAGCACGTTCATGGGCATATCGACAGGGTATTTTTGCTCGCCATCGGCCAGCGCGGTGTCGTCCAGCACCAGTTGGCGCTCCTCGGTCGCTACGCCGACCACGGCAAAGGGGCAGCGCTCGCGCTCGCAAAAGGCTTGGAACTGGGGCAGGGATTCGGGCGCAATCGCCAGCACATAGCGTTCCTGGCTTTCGTTGCTCCAGATTTCTTTGGGCGCCAGGCCCGATTCCTCCAGCGGTACGGCGCGCAGGTCAAAGCGCGCGCCGCGTCCGGCATCGTTGGTCAGCTCGGGAAAGGCGTTGGACAAGCCGCCCGCGCCCACGTCGTGGATGGCCAGGATGGGGTTGGCCGCACCCTGCGCCCAGCAGTGGTTGATGACCTCTTGCGCGCGGCGCTCGATCTCGGGGTTGCCGCGCTGCACGGAGTCGAAGTCGAGCTCGGCCG